>NZ_JBFSTZ010000007.1:0-211544 GCF_041467155.1 Vibrio sp. 10N.247.310.23
TGTTAGGCCTGCCGCCAGCGTTCAATCTGAGCCATGATCAAACTCTTCAATTTAAAGTTTTGATTACCTAAATTAATAGGTGTGACTCAACGAATACTGACTTCAAAACTAATATTTATCGAAGTAAACATGTAATTCTAAAGCTATTACCCCTCTCTTCTTAAATAAATAGGAACAGAATGGTAATGAATTGACTGTGCCAAGTCCTAAGACTTGATTGGTCACTCTGTTCATTGAAATCAATTTGTTACCGAAGTAACTGCCATTCCTGAGAATGACGTTTTGATATTCATCAACGAGTGCCCACACAGATTGATAGGTTTAAATTGTTAAAGAGCTTTGCTTGTCGAAACTTTCTTTTTACAAAGAAACCCTTGAAAGCGGACGTGAATTCTAGCGATTTAATCTTAAGTGTCAAACACTTTTTAAAATTAATTTCTTTCGAACTTTCCGTCTTACTGATTACCGCTGAAGCCTTATGGCATCTGCCGTGTCAGTGAGGCGGCATTATAGAGATCATCGAAAACATGGCAACCCCTTTTTTGATAAAAATTCAAAAAACTTGCTTAAGTGGCTACTTTTACGTCAAAAGGCTCTTTCGTAGCTCAAAGCTCATACAATAATGGGTGTATTACTTAAAACTTTGCGATTAGATCTTTCGAAAAAGCCTCTATATCTAGCTCAATGCTCCATTTCTCACTCACTTCTAGGATGTTATCTAGCGATTGCTGAACTGTTTTTATCGTCAATGTGTTGTTGTCTAGGTCGTATACCTGTTTTTGCGTGGTGTAATAGAAATAAAGGATGGTCAGCGCGTCTCGGTCGCCTTGCTCAGCTTTGGGTTGAATACGCTTGAGCTTACGATAGATTTGATTATGGATTTGTTTAAGGTTCCATACATAAAGCGCTTCTTTGAAGTAATCATGCCCTTTCACACGGCTCGCGATAAATGCATTCAATGCGACTGATAAGATCACACCTAATACGTTCAAGTGGAAATTACCTGTCGATTCGCCTGCGATTGATTGCCCTGAACCGAATAGCTCGATCAGTATGGTTCCGAATACAATGGCGAACACTGCGAGTGACCCAACCAACGAAACCAACAGCAGGTTCATCTTCTTTCTATATTCTTCTTTATTGATCTTCTGTAACTTCATCGACTACTTCCTTATGTAAGTCACCTAATAATTTGCGCATACTATCTACGTAAACATTGGGTCGCTTCAACCCTTACCATCTTGTAATGTGGTCATTCTCTATTTAATACGCAGAGTTCTTCTGGTTGGCGCTATACGCAACTCTATTTGACTTCATTAATAGAAAAGAGTTACATACCGCCACAATTTTGGTTATTCATCAATTCATGTTGATAAAGCCCGTTTCGCTTTATCACATACTGACAAGGTACATTCCATGCGTTCATTTGTATTACGCGCTCGCGCAGCCCCTACAGAGAGCAAACTTATCTTAGAAGGTGTTGGGCAAGATGCTCATACTGAGATTCTGGCTCATACTCTGATGAACACGATCTTCGTTGCTCAATCTCACCGTGAGAATGTCACCGTACACCTTGTATTAGAAAGTACTAAAGACTTTTCACGTACGATCACTTTCGATTCAAATGAGATCACCAACATTGGTGGCTTTCATGAATCGGCATTGTTATCAGCGGTAGTAAGAGCGGTTGATGCTTCTCAAGGTATGACCAAAGAGCAGACTCGTCAGGTTGAACCGGGAATCGTCGTTCGCACTATGAGCTTTGAAAAACTAGTCAAAGAACTGGCTGAAGACCACCAGCTATACATGATGGATAAGAAAGGTGACTTTATCCGTGATGCAGAGATTGCTGAAAACCCATGTTTCCTTCTTACTGATCACATCCCTATGCCGAAGAAAAGCTACAACAGCTTAAAGCGCTTAGGGACAGAAAAAATCAGCTTAGGCCCGAACATGCTGTTTGCTTCTCAGTGTGTTGTGTTGATCAATAATGAGCTGGATATTCGCGGTTTCTAGCCTCCGGACTGATAAGCTAAACAAAAAAGAGCTCAACTATGTGAGCTCTTTTTTATTATCTATCTCTTTGTATCAATGGTGTTATCTCGAAATCAGACCTGATTAACCAAAGATGAAGCTGTATAGGAAGCCTGCACCCATCGCCATGCTTAGGATAACGAATAGGAATGCTGTAATCATTTGGTTATTGAAGATTGATTTAAGCAGGATAACTTCCGTCAAACTTGCACCTGCACTACCAATGATCAATGCCATTACTGAACCCAACGCCATACCTTTCTGTACTAGAGCTGCACTTAATGGGATTACCGCTTCAGCACGAATGTACAGTGGAATACCAATCACGGCAGCTACTGGAATCGCATACCACATACCTTCACCAGCGTACTGTGCAATTAGGTCTGTAGGAATGAAGCCGTAGATGAATGAACCAATCGCGATACCCATCATTAGGTAAGGGAAAACTTGTTTGAAGTCTTTCCAAGTTGAGAACCAAATTCTCATCCAACGACTAGGTTCTTTCTTCTCTACGATTTCAGCTGTTGCGCTTCCATCCGCTGAACAGCATGAAACCGTTACTTGTGGCTCTTCTTTTTTAGAATCGCAGCAAGATGTCTCTTTTGCCATTACTGGTGCAGGTTCGCCACATGCACTTGTACCACATGAAGATTCCGCTTTAACCGGTGCTGCTTTCTTAGGATCAGAATCACCACAGCTAGTGCCACAGCTTGAAGCTGAACCTGTTGATTCATACGCTTCAGGTTTTACGTAACGCTCAAAGCCAAGCTTCTCAAGTGCGTAACCAGCCACTACAGACACCGTCATTGCTACAAGGAAGTAGAACACAGCAACTTGCCAACCGAAGGTAATCACAAACAAACCAATGATCACTGGGTTCAATAGTGGGCTACCAAATAGGAACACCATCATTGGACCGAAACCCGCTCTTGCACGCAGCAATCCTTTTAAGAAAGGAATGGTCGAACATGAACAGAAAGGTGTAATTGCACCCAGTAGTGCTGCTACTACATAACCCTTACCATTACGTGAGCTCAGGATAGATTGAATCTGTTCTGGTGTAAGGAACTCTTGAAGAATCCCAACAATGTAGCTGATCGCTAAGAAAAAGATAATTAGCTCTACTGCTAAGAAAGCGAACATATCAAGTGCGTCTTTCAGCATTGTTAACATTTCATTGCTCATAATTAACTCCAAACTGGATTGAAGGTCGGGCTCTATGAGAAAAGTAACCAATCCTTAATTTCGAATATTCTCGAATTATAGAAATAAACAGCTCCAGAACAAGCATTATTTCGATAAAAATCGAAATTATTTTCGAAAACACAGTTTTTCAATAGCTTACATAGACACCGTTTTTAAATTTGAATTCGACATACATTTCGACTAACATCGAAATTAAATCTTGAGGAGTTAATATGAACTTAGAAGTCGTTGCGAAAGCACTTAAAGAGTTGGGGCACCCTATTCGCCTAACCATTTATAAGAGTGTCGTTAAAGCTGGCTACCAAGGCATTGCAGTTGGCGGCCTACAAGAAGAGCTAGGCATTCCCGGTTCTACCTTGTCTCACCACATATCAAGCTTGGCGTCTGCGGGCCTAATCAGCCAAAGACGAGAAGGAAGAACTCTATTCTGCGTGGCGGAGTATGAGTGCCTAGAAGGTGTGATTGATTTCTTACAAGACGAATGTTGCGTAAATGAACAGTGCAACTAATGCACCTTTGAAGCTCGAACAAGTCTGGGCCGAGTATCAGCAAGCATTAAAGTCATTCCTGCATTCAAAGGTCAACAACTCTGCGGATGTAGACGACTTGCTTCAAGATATCTTGATTAAGACTTATCAGAACTTAGATAAGGTACAAGATGCTAGCAGTGTTAAGGCTTGGCTGTTCCAGTTAGCCAACAACACCATTATCGACTTCTACCGTAAGCATGCACGCCAACAACGTGATAGCCAAATTGATGCTGAAGATCTGTGGTTTACCGATTTAGACCACGACTCTGAATTTAAGCAGAAACTTTCATTGTGTATTGAACCTTTTATTCAGGCATTGCCAGAACAAAGTTCATCGCTACTGCTTGCGGTCGACATCAAAGGCCAAAGCCAAAAAGAGATCGCAGAAGCGCAGAACGTCAGCTATTCAACGGTTAAATCCCGCGTGCAAAAAAGCCGTGCTGATCTTAAGAACCTGTTTGAAGAGTGTTGTAACTTGTCCCTTGATCAACAAGGCAATGTGATTGATTGCGAGCTTAAGCCGAACGCCAGCTGCGGCAAGTGTTAATCGTTACATCGAATCCGTTATTTCAATAGAACAAAGCCAGCAATTAATGCTGGCTTTGTTGTTTTCATAATCTGCAAATCACTCTTTACTTAAGCAAATCTAGAGCTTGAGCGAACCGAACTATGCTGCTTCCGCTTTTACCACAGGTTGATAGCGCCCCGGTTTATGATTCATTGCTAGAATCAAGTTGGTGACTATCGCACCAAGCACAGACAGAAGAACCAATGACACATCAACAATGAACAGAGAAAGCACAACAATCGTGCAGTCTAATGCCATCTGAACCTTACCTGCTCGAATTCCAAAACGTTCTTGTAAGAACAACGCCAGAATGTTGAAGCCACCTAAGCTCATCTTGTGACGGAAAATCACCAGCATGCCGGTACCAATCAAGCCACCACCAAGTAAAGCTGCATACAATGCATGAATTTCGGCAATTTGAATCACGTGATACAAGTGATCCACGGCGAACGAAACAATCGAAACCGCGATAAACGTATTGATTGTGAAGCGCCAGCCCATACGAGCAACCGACAAAATATAGAAAGGTAAGTTAAGTGCGAAGAATACTTGGCCAAAGCTCAAATCTGTTACTTTGGTAATGAAGATCGCTAGACCAGCCGTGCCCCCGGTGAGCAAACCGACTTGGTTGAAAAAGATAACGCCGAGTGAAACCAATGCGCTACCTAAGATCAGTGCCAGTAAGTTTTCGCGAAGATTATGATCTTTATCCATGTGAATGACTCTCCCTGAATCTTTTAACATCGCGTTTCAGTAGTCTTGAAACGATTTATGCCCAAATTTACGATGTTTGACAGATAAGTCGAGTGAACGAGCAATGTTGCTTAGTGATTAGTTTGTATATTAGTTTTTACAGCTTTGTGAAACTTTAAATTAAACAGCTAGTTATAAGCCTTAATTTAGACTTTCATTCTTAATTAGATACTTGTTTCTATTAACTAACGAGCTTCAAGTTTTCTTATTTATTGAGCGCGTTTTATACCAATTCCAATCAAGCGACAATCTATGCATAAAACGCATAGACTACATCACAAATGGTCATTTGATACATACCCGACTCATCACTATGATGCGCGACTTCTTACAACATTGAGCGCATGTCAACACCGTATGTTTTCACAATCTCTTTTTGCCCAACTTGCCAGAATGACGTTATTCCTCGTCATTAGTTTGGTTATTGTGCATCACAGTCAGCCATTGATTGATCTCTTGGCTCAGCATGCCGTAAGCAGTGGTTGCCACCAGCAGTCAGGGCATGATCATTCTGGGCACGAACATCACCATGAGATCACTGACCAACACATGTCAGCGCAAGATCACTCACATCACCACCATTAATTTAAGAGTATTAGAATGAGCATTTTCCGTTTTCCTTTACTGGTATGGCTAGGGATAGGCACACTTATTATCAGTCTAGGGATCAGACAATCATTCGGCATTTTCATGATGCCAATTTCAGAGCATTTCGGCACGGGTCGAGAGTTTTTCAGCTTCTCTATTGCTCTACAAAACTTATTGTTCGGTGTGTTCCAACCTTTTGTTGGTATGGCCGCTGACAAATGGGGAGCAAGACGCATCATTATTGCTGGCGCATGTGCTTACGGTTTGGGTTTACTTCTTACCTCAATTTCTACCGAATCGAGCATGCTTTACGTTTCGTTAGGCGCACTGGTTGGTCTTGGCTTGAGTGCGACAAGTTACGTGATCGTGCTTGGCGCAGTAGCGAAAGTTGTACCAGCAGAGCACGCGGCTAAGGCGTTTGGCTTAACCACGGCTGCAGGTTCATTTGGTATGTTCGCGGTAATTCCGGGCGCACAATACATGCTGAATGAATTTGACTGGCAGAGTGCGATGCAAGTGTTTGGCGTACTGTGTTGTTTGAAGATCTCTTTTGCGCTGTTCATGCGAGCGCCTAAAGCAGCCTCAAACAAACAAGCGCAAGCTGAAGAGAACCAAACACTCAAAGAAGCGTTGTCTGAAGCGTTTGCTCACAAAGGTTACTGGTTGATTCACGCGGGCTTCTTCGTGTGCGGTTTCCACGTAATGTTTATCGCAACGCACTTACCGAGCTATTTAGCAGATAAAGACCTACCCGCGAGCAGCGCTGCGATGGCACTGGCTTACGTTGGCATCTTCAACATCTTTGGGTCTTACTTCTGGGGTGTAATGGGCGACAAGTTCAGCAAACGCCACGTTATGTCTGCACTGTACTTAGTGCGTACTGTGGTTATCGGTGCGTTTGTGACTCTGCCTGTGACTGAATCAACCGCGGCTACCTTCGGTGCGGCCATTGGATTCTGTTGGTTGGGTACAGTTCCGCTAACGTCTGGCTTAGTTCGTCAGATCTTCGGTGCCCGTTACCTATCAACGTTGTACGGCTTGGTATTCTTTACTCACCAAGTGGGTAGCTTCTTAGGCGCTTGGGTGGGTGGTCGTATTTACGATTACTACGGTTCTTACGAGCCAATCTGGTGGTCAACGGTGGTGCTGGCATTTGCAGCAGCACTTATCCATTTACCAATCAATGACAAGCCCATTGAGCGACTGAAATTGGCAATGGCTTAACGTTTTATGCTGACTCCCCCACTAGCGTAAACAAGTCGTTCCAATAAAGCGAGTGAGTATTGAAAGGAAGCATCCTGAGATACTCACGCGCTTTTTTGTTGGTCGTTATAGTAGAAATTATAACTAGCGAAACTGGCATAAAGCTCACTGAATAATAAGACTATTATTTTAGTTTTCATTTATAGTATCCACCCGCTCCTTTAAAACTAATCCGCAGGCTTATGGAATACATAGATCAGACTGTCCTTATCGCAATGACACTCATTTTTGTCGGCTCGTTTGTGCAAACCGCAATCGGCTTTGGTTTGGCCATTGTTGCAGCCCCACTGCTGTTTTTGGTCTCTCCAGATTATGTGCCTGCGCCTATCTGTTTGATCGGTCTATTTATCTCGTTATTCAACGCTTTTAAACATAGAGCAAATATCTCTATTGGCGGATTAAAAATCGCATTGCTGGGCCGTATTCCTGGGTCACTGGCAGGTGGTGCTTTGTTGGTGATGGTTTCAACGAGCGTGTTATCACTATGGTTGGGCTTATTGGTAGTATTTGCCGTGATTGTTAGCCTACTGCCCTTTAGACTCGAACCAACCCCAACTAAGATGGGTATTGCGGGGTTCTTCTCTGGGTTCTTTGGCACCAGTTCTGGTATTGGTGGTCCACCGATGGCACTGCTACTCCAACACCAAGATGCCAATCAGCTTCGTGGTAACCTTTCTGCGTTTTTCGTGTTTAGTTCGATCATTTCGTTGGTTGTACAGATCCCAATTGGCTTCTTCACGCTACACCACTTGATCATCACTATACCTTTGCTGCCTGCTGCTTGGTTGGGTTACAAAGTGGCGTTAATGACGACACAAAGCATCCCTAAAGAGAAGATACGCATTGGTTCATTACTGCTATGTTCTCTCAGTGGCTTTACGGCAATCTGGCAGGGTTTAGCTGGCTAGTTATTGGCGATAAAGACAAGAAGAAGAAAGACATCTTAGAAAACCAACACAAACACCCAATAGATAAAAGGACGCTCTATGACTTACGACGAATTCAACGCATTCTGCGAGTCACTGCCTGCAACCAGTTATGTGATGCAGTGGAATAACTCGCACGTTTGGAAAGTGGGTGGCAAGGTGTTTGCGATTGGTGGTTGGGGACCGAAAGATGAGCCTGCGTTTATCTTCAAGGCGTCCGATCAGAATTTCGACTTTCTCAAAGAAGAGCCGGGCTATAAACCCGCACCCTACTTTGCTTCACGCGGTATGAAATGGATTCAGCTGTTTGAAAGCACGCCAGAAAGGGATGAGGAGCTGAGATACTATCTCATTGAGTCACACCGAATTGTGTCCTTAGGTTTAACCAAAAAGAAACAAGCAGAGCTAGGGCTCAATCAGTAGCGTTTATGACGTACTGCTAATCTAAGCCCTTCTTTTGCAGTGAGGAAGGCCCCCTAAGAAGTCTGTTTCAAAAATGCAGGTAAATAGCGTTCTATTTTTTGCTCTGAGATAAGCGGCACCAATAAATAGATCAAACCCGCAAAGGCAATAGATCCGGCTAAGTCCTCTGGTCGATGCATGCCAAGCCAAACACGGCTATAGGCGACACCACCAGCCCAAACCAGTAAACCGCCGACTAGATAAAAGCGTTTCGCCTCTAGGAGAAGACCACCAAAAAACGCCAAACACACACCGACAAAGATCATATGTCCAGATGGGAAAGAGTAGTCAGTTTCACCCAACCAGTGACGCGTTCGCCACTCGCTCACCTTATCTTGTACAGACTCAATCGCAGCATTCTTTTCAACCAATGGTAATTCGTAAAACACTTCCGGCATATCAACCACTTCCTGCGTCACCAAATACTCAGAATAAGGACGAGGGCTCTCAGTGGAATGCTTTAAGAAGGTTTTCGCTGCAAAGCTAAGCACCAACAACAAGCCGAGCTGCAGACAAAGACTGACTAACTTCGCTTTGGAAAACTTCATCGTGAACAATACTAAAGAAAAAATCGCTAGTGTTACCAGGAACCCTTGATTGCCCGCAGAGTAAGTCACAAACGTTATGAAGGCGCCATAGAAAGGCAAAACAGCACTTCCAAGGTCGAAGTCAGATCCAAAGATCAAAAAGGGTATGAGGGAATACAAACTTAGAACGAGCAGTAATAAGCCTTTGGATTTGTTAGAGAACAGAGAAGTCATGGCTAAGATCTTTTAGATAAAGTGGTCGGATGCTATCGCAGCTTAGCATCGTCAATATCAATTTTATGTCAAAACGGTCAGTCAGCCGTCATGGTGTAACAATATTCGATTAATGGACCTCTTGAGTATTGATTCGGTGAACAGCCACGCCAGCACCAATAATGTTCAACATCCATTTATGTTCATAGAGATAGCAAAAACCACTGAAACCAGACGAGACAAAGGCATCATCCCATTAATAGACTACCGGACGCGTTCTGCTGATAAAGTGAACACTTACCGGATTATAAGGCCAGAATCTTAAAAACTTTGCTGTCAGTCCTTTAAATCCACTATTGAAAGGATTACCATCTGGTCTGCTTTCAAAAGCAAAACAGATTATTAATTTTTATTCTCAGGGCGGGGCGAAATTCCCCACCGGCGGTATGTCCTTAGCAAAATCTAAAGATAAGCCCGCGAGCGCTCGATTCGTCGAGGTCAGCAGATCTGGTGAGATGCCAGAGCCGACGGTTATAGTCCGGATGAGAGAGAATGAAAACACACTCGTTTAAGTTGGAAAGGCGTACCCGCGTGAGTTGGGTTCGTACCTCCAACTTAGGCGGGTGCATTTCGTTTTGGATAAAACCATAATGAGCTAAAGTTGACTTGTAATGAGTAGGCTTTGTTGTGCTCGGTTGAGATCCCTCATACAGCCCTGATTCTGGTGATATTTTAGGAGTTTAACCATGAATCAGTCTTCACTACTTGCCGAATTTGGCGAACCAATCACTCGCGTTGAAAACGCACTGCAAGCTCTACGCGAAGGTCGTGGCGTACTTCTACTTGACGATGAAGATCGTGAGAACGAAGGCGACATCATCTACTCAGTAGAACACCTGACGAATGCTCAAATGGCGCTTATGATCCGCGAATGCAGCGGCATTGTGTGTCTGTGTCTAACTGACGAGCAAGCGAACCAACTTGAACTTCCACCTATGGTTGTTGATAACAACAGCGCAAACCAAACTGCGTTTACCGTCACTATCGAAGCGAAAGTTGGTGTAACAACAGGTGTTTCTGCCGCTGACCGTGTAACAACGATCAAGACAGCTGCAAATCCAACAGCTAAGCCTACTGACCTTGCTCGCCCTGGCCACGTATTCCCATTGCGTGCTCGTAAAGGTGGTGTACTTGCTCGTCGCGGCCACACAGAAGGTACAGTAGATCTTATGCAAATGGCTGGTCTTCAATCTGCCGGTGTACTTTGTGAAGTAACCAATCCGGATGGTACGATGGCAAAAGCGCCAGAGATCGTTGCTTTCGGTAAAATGCACAACATGCCAGTACTGACCATTGAAGATATGGTTATGTACCGCACTGAGTTCGACCTTAAGCTTGCATAACGTTTAGCCCTCAATGCTAAACACTTAGTCGTTAAGTCAACTACACTGCGAAGTGAACATTGAAAGGCCTCACTCTTACTGCTTTTAGAGTTAAAGCATATAGGGTGAGGCCTTTTTAATTTCCGTAGCTTGAAACGAGCCTGAAATGGATCGCCAAAGTGTCTCTACTTACCGAAACCTCCCCAACCTATCGTTAGAAAAGCGTAACCTCTCAAAAAATCCTGCAAAATATGAGAAACATTCACTCGAATGGTGAAGTCATGCACCATGATTGATCATCCATAATTTGAGAAAAATCATAAATCAATGAAATATAACACTTATTTATTTTGGCATGGTGTCTGCACTACCACTAAGTAGGTATACAAATATTAGGAGTTGAATATGTTTGTAGTTATTTCAGTGGGTTTATCCCTATTAGTACTTGCAGCCCTGTTTCATTTCTCAAGGAAGAGACAAACAGCGCTATCACACAGGTTTGAAACCTTAGTTCTGCTTAGAGAGTTATTGTTGTTATCACGCAAACACCGCGCGGCAACGCATTACGCTCTGGCGTATAAATTGTCTAGCGACTCGATTCGTAAAGTGAACGAGATTTACGACAACATACTTGAGGTATCTGAGCTGCTTCAATCCCATGTGTCGTTTGACAGCCGCCCTATGTATCGCATCTATCACCTCAAGCTCATCGCTATGCACAGCGACTGGCAAAACCGTAGCTTGGTGCGTAACCAATCGATTCATGGCAAAACAATTCGCCATAGCATGTTCTTGATGGATGAAGTAATGATCATCTGGCTAATTCAGTCTGAGCGTGAAGACATGAGCCGTGAGTACCACATGAATTGGCAACAGATCTTAGATTGCATGGAGATCCTGACCAAATTACGAATGTGTATCCCTGATATGGAGAAGCCTGAGGAGTATTTGAGATTCAAATTCTACGCCTCTCAGACACACAGAAAACTCAACCAGTTATCGATTATCTGCCCTCTTAGTAGTGGGTCACCGGTTTGTACGCGAGCGATGCATGCACTCTCAGAGATCGCATCAAGTAACGAAGCGACCCAACCGGCAGATAGCATGTACGAATTAACCAGTGATATCTCTAGCGTCGTGTCGCAAGTTTACGACCAAGTATTATCCGACATTACGAGAAGCTTGTATCAGCCTTTACCAGACATCAACGAAAAGGTGATAAATACCCGATTATCCGTACACCATTACATGTAAAGACTTCGTGAGAGGAGAGCGTGCTGGAACTCTGAATTATTGAGTTCAAATCCGATATCACCATTGATATCGGATTTTTGTATTTATGGGCTTTTAATTTTTGTCGCTATGTATCATTGCCTATGAAGTTTCTAACATCATTAGACCTGATATCGCTAGCCCAAGCTTGTGCCGCAAAATCAATAAACTGACGAACAACCGGAAGCTGATAGCTGCGAGACAGATACACCGCCCAAAGCACGCTGCTTGGCGAAACAAACTCATCTAATATTCGTATCAATTTGCCATTCGCAATCAGTGGGTTGGCTAAGTCACAGGGCAATCGAACAACCCCTTTACCATGCTGTGCAGCGCGGGTTAATACCCCAACATCATTAGCTTTGATAGTGCCAGACACCTCAACCGAAAAATGCTGATTATCCTTAACGAAATCCCACTTAGAAACACTCAAATGGCGAAAACAATTGTGCTGTCGAAGCTCGTCGACTGTTTTAGGTTGACCATGTTTGTCTAAATAAGCTTGCGATGCACACACCACCGAATCAATTTCCATTAGCTTACGAGCAATCAAGCTATCGTCAGGTTGGTCGGTATAACGCAGCGCAATATCGATTCTGTCATCCACCAGCTGAGCAAAACGGTCAGAAGCAAAAAGTTCTACCGTGATATTGGGGTGAAGCTCTGTGAACTGCTCAACCACATCCAACAACATGTGCTGAGTTAAACCAATCGGAGCAGCAATTCGAATCACACCTGAAAGAGCATCGGTTTGATTCAGTGCGGTCACTTCTAACTCCGCCGTTTCATGGAGTATTTTCTCGCAGCGCTGTAAGGCGATTCCCCCTGCAGCCGTCAAACTCACCTTACGAGTCGTTCTGTGCAACAACCGCTGTTTTAGCCACCCTTCTATCTCTCGAATATGACGTGAAACCTGCAACCGGCTCATATCTAAGTGCTCTGCTGCTTGAGTGAAACTGGCACAATTTGCGACTTCAACAAAGCTACGCATCGCCGTCAATCTATCCATCACACTTTCTCTTATCCATTGAACCAAGTCTATTAGATAACTATATAGATACAATCTACATCATTTTACGATATTTATCGCAATCTAGTGAGCTATTAGACTGCAATGGCTGTCGAGAAACAGACTCAATAAATTAGATAATTGGAGAAACATTATGAAAATTGCAGTATTAGGCGCATCAGGTTGGATTGGTAGTCACATCGCTCAAGAAGCTCAAGCTCGCGGACATGAAGTTGTTGCTGTTGTAAGAGATGCAATCCGCGTAGAAACCCAAGGCATTGAAGTTCGTTCATTTGATTTACAAGACGAAGCCGCAAATCTAGCAAACGCACTATCCGGCGTTGATGCAGTAATTACTTCGATTGGCGGACGCGCTCTAGGTAATCACGACATCGTAAAAAGCACAGCAACTAAGCTGCTTGATACACTACCAAGCATTGGTATCGAACGTCTACTTTGGGTTGGCGGTGCAGGCTCATTAGAAGTAGCACCAAATGTACCGTTAGTGACCGTTCCTGACTTCCCTGCAGATTACAAAAACGAAGCGTTAGCACAGGGCGAAGCGCTTGAAGTGTTCAAGCAATCGAACAGCGAAGTTAATTGGACGTTCATTAGCCCAGCAGCAGAAATCTTCCCGGGCGAGAAACTATCAACCTACCGTACCGGTGGCGACCAACTGCTCACCGACCAAGATGGCAACAGCAAAATATCCGTTAGCGATTACGCTATTGCAATGATTGATGAACTCGAAGCTGGCAAATTCCCACGCCAACGTATTGGTGTTGCGTACTAGTCAGCTCATATATAAAAACTAAAAAAAGCCGCTTGTTCAAAACAATGCGGCTTTCTCATCTTTTACTGAGCATTCCTTTAATCCAATGGCAGATGCCCTGTTTTCACTAGGATAACCGTCTCTTCTTCCACATAAGGAAAATGCTCACTCATGTGTGGGCTGCGCATCCATGTGTGTTTTGGATACTCACCATGTTCGTCTTTAAAGGTGCCAGAAAGTACAAATATCTCTTCACCGCCAAAGTGGCGATGCGGCTGAAAACGTTCGCCAACCGGCCACTTCACTAACGCGACATGCTCGTGTTCGAACTCATGCAGTGGCATGACTTGTAACCCGCCAATACCAGGTAGCCATTCCGTTTCGAGCGTATTGACTCGAACTTGCGTTAAGTCTCTCGCATCAAACTGATTAAGCTTAACTAAGATCGTGCAGCCCTCTTTACTCGATGGGGAATGCGCGCTGCATGGCGGATTACGGATATAAGTGCCAGCGGGGAAATCGCCAGTTTCATCTGAGAACACACCGTCTAATACGAAGATCTCTTCTCCTTTCGGATGTGGGTGTTCAGAGAATGAAGATTGAGGGTCGTATTTCACCACGCTAGTCGTGTGACCTGATTCTTTCTCTTCTCTTTCTAGGGGCTTACGCCACACTCCTTTGGCAGGGCTTGCAACCCAATCTAGTTTATCGGTTTCGATAACCAATCTCTTTGAAAAGTCCATGTTGAACATAATGGCGACCTTACTCTTGTTATCGTTTTAATTATTATTGTTGTCTTTCTCGTTTCTATTCTACGCGAATACTGATCAAGGAGGCTATCTCGCTGCTATTTTGCCTGCGCGATAGCCACCTAAAAAGAATCCTAATTAATTGCGGCCAGCAATCACTCCGCCATCAACATCCCAGATTGCACCCGTTACCCAATCTGCACTGTCTGACAGTAGGAAAGAGATGCTATTAGCGATGTCTTTCGGCAAACCTACTCGACCAATAGGATGGAACGCGTTGAAGCCTTCTAGCGCTTGATCCACTTCTTCAGGTTTGATGAAAGATTCGTAAATCGGCGTTTTAACAACAGCAGGAGAAACCGCATTCACGCGAATGTTGTAGTCCGCAAGCTCCATCGCCATGTGCTGTGTTAAAGCGTGCAAGCCAGCTTTTGCCATTGAATACGCAGAGGATGGTGTCGCTCTAATAGCTTGTTTGGCCCACATAGAGCCTACATTTACCACGTTTCCGCCACCGTTTTTGATCATCAACTTGCTGACAGCTTGAGTGATGAAGAAGGTTGCTTTATTGAGCTGCATGTATTGCTCGTAATCAGATTCTTGGTGTTCAATAAACGCTTTAGGGTTGAAGTAACCAGCCGCATTCACAAGGTAACCAATACCTTCTTCGAGCGACTCTAAATGCGTAATAAGACGAGACACACTTGCATCATCATAAAGGTTAGCTTGCCAGCCTGAAGCATGACCGAGCGATAGCAGCTCTGACACCGCTTTATCTAACTTAGTTGGGTTATTGCCGACCACCAACACATGGATGTTTTGAGCGACTAACTGCTTCGCTGTTTCAAAGCCCATGCCGCTTGTGCCACCAATTACGACTGCAATACCATTTTTAGTGAAGTTCATTTTGTTATCTCCTAAGTCATGTGAACGTGGTAATCTTAGGCTTTGAACTAACACTATGAATAGTAAGTACAAATCGGTTAGGTAGGTACTTATTGGTACATCTTTATGAAAAATCAGGAAAACTTTTTTTCAAGAAAATCGGCACCAGAGCGTTCCGCTCGTATGGTCTAAACCATCTACGGCTGTAAATGGTCGCTAACGGTTTACCAATTACTGGCAAATGGCATTAATCGCCCCGGTGAAATGGTGCGCTCGGTCGAAGGGTTATCGACCAAAGTATTGAATGAATGCTTGAAGCGAAATGTTGAGTTTGGGATTTTGGATAAGCAGATGTTCAACGAACTCCCAACAAGAGTTGAATATCAAGTGACGCCCTTTGGTGAGAAGTTCTTACTGATTCTGGATCAACTGGAAAGTCTACAAAACGAAATCGACGAGATGTAAGCCCAAGCAAATCCACTCTATTCCAAATAATGGACAGCACGCACTATTTAGCTGACTGGCATTTGCTCAAAACGGCCTTTCACAAAATCAATGAAGGTTCGAATTCGGCTCGGTTGATAGCGGTCTCGATGATAGATCGCTGAAAAGTCCACTTTCGGCACTATCCACTCATTAAACACCTGCTCCAATTGCCCATCATTGATCTCTTGCAAGCAATAGATGGTTGGTACACGAATAATTCCGTTGCCCGATTTCGCGCCCTGTACTAACACTCGCCCATTCTTACATTGCAGCCTACCCGTGACATGAACATCGACTGTTTTCTTGGTGTCATCCAAAGCTTGAAAGCTCCACTTACGCACAGACCCCGTTAAGCAGTCGTGATGGATCAACTCTTTAGGGTGGTTAGGCTTTCCTTTGCGAGCAAAATACTCAGGGCTCGCCAGTGTTCCCATCTCTATGTCCAATAGCTTCCTCGCAATAAAGCCCGCATCTTCAAGGCTCCCCATACGAAAAGCGATATCGAAAGCGTCTTCAATCAAGTCGACTCGGTTACTACTGAAATCAAGGCTGATGCTGATATCTGGGTAGAGCTGCATAAACTCATTGACCAGATCCGCGATGATCACTTCGCCTAAATAACCGCCAACACAGTTGACTTTGATGTCACCGCGTACCTCTTCGACATCATCAACCGCAGCAATCAGCGCTTGGTCTATATTATCTAAGGCTTGTTCACATCTCGTGTACAAATCTTGCCCTGCGTGAGTCAGCCTCAAGGTTCGAGTAGTGCGGATAAACAGCGTTACACCCATCTGCTTTTCTAGGCTACTTACTTGGCGTGATACGTGGGAACGCGACGCATCCAACTCCTCCGCCGCTTTGGTGAAATTACCTAAACGAGCGATCAGCACGAAAGAACGAATATCAGACAGGTTAATTTGATTGAGCATGGCCGCCAGCTTACTAGTGAGGTTATGAGATAGACACTTTTATTGTTGCACCACAGCAACAGTGTTTCAAGTAAAGCGCTATATATCAACAATTCTATTTTCCTTAATATACCTCCATCGCAACGAAGCAAGGCAACAAGCACTTGATTCGAATGCACTTAAACAACCCGTCGTAGCCAACCGACGCAATAAAAGTACAGAGGAAATAAAATGAAAAAACTAATCGTAATTACAGGTGCAAGCTCTGGTATTGGTGAAGCAATCGCTCGTCGTCTAAGCGATGAAGGTCACCCTCTGCTACTTTTAGCTCGTCGTGTTGATCGCCTTGAAGCGCTGAATCTACCAAACTCACTGTCAGTAAAAGTAGACGTAACAGACAAAGCGTCTTTTGATGCAGCAATCGCACAAGGTGAAGAGAAGTTTGGCCCTGTAGATGCACTTATCAACAATGCTGGTGCAATGCTTCTTGGTCAAATTGATACTCAAGACGCACAAGAGTGGAAGACAATGTTCGACGTGAACGTAATTGGTCTTCTAAACGGCATGCAATCTGTACTTGCTCCGATGATGGAACGCAACACGGGTACTATCATCAACATCAGCTCTATCGCGGGTAAGAAAACATTCCCAAGCCACGCAGCTTACTGTGGTACTAAATTCGCGGTACACGCTATTTCTGAGAACGTTCGTGAAGAAGTGGCGGCTTCAAATGTTCGTGTTACCACTATCGCACCGGGTGCTGTAGAAACTGAGCTTCTGTCTCACACAACATCTCAAGAGATCAAAGACGGTTACGATTCTTGGAAAGAAGACATGGGTGGCGTATTGGCAGCTGACGATATTGCTCGCGCTGTATCATTCGCTTACCAACAACCACAAAACGTATGTATCCGTGAAATTGCTCTAGCGCCAACTAAGCAACAGCCATAGGCCTTTGCTATCGCTACTAAATCAGCGATGAACTAAAAAAGCGCCACGACTTAACAAGTCGTGGCGCTTTTGTTTTTGTTGAGTCTAGTTACACGCAGTAACCGTGATTAAAACTCAACGCGATAAACTGATGTGCTACCACTTACTTCGTTGCCAACCGCAATAAAGTGGTTACCTGAACGTGTGAAATACTTAATTGATTCAGGGCCTAAGTCACCTGCTTTCGAGTTGTAAGTATCGTTGTCGCAATCACCGTCTTCATCAACCTTAGTGCACACTGGTTGTGTAAAGTCTCGGTTGTTCAAGTAGCTGATGAAACTTGCATTTTTAGGCTGCGTTACGTCGTAAACCATGATGCCACCTTGGCGCTCAAGACCAATAAAGGCATAGTGCTTACCGTTAATCTCAGCCACTTCGATAGCCTCAGGTTCTACACCTTTGTCATCGCTACGATCGTCACCAATTTGGTTGTTATCATTGGTGCTGTTGAAGTTTGCAGGATCTTGCTCCAGAACGATTCGAGCAAAATCATCGCCGCTATCAAACACTAGCTCGCCTGACTCATCCCAGATAGAGAACGAGCGGCTGCCGAATGCTTGAACCTTTTGGTCAGCTGCAAGTGTCCCTTGTGGCTTAATCACCTTAAGGCGAGCCAATTGATTATTGTCTTTCAATGCACCCGCTAATGGGTGGTTAGCGTCAACGTCTAACTTCTTGCCGCGTACTTCATCGACATACGCGATACAAAAGTCTTTTTCTGTGGTGTAGTTTTCGGTGCCTTGATAGTCATCGCCATCCCACTCAAAACCTTTCTCGTCACACATTTCTTGCGTGGTTTTGATGCCATACTCACGACCATCACCTTCATTCGCAGTCACAATATAGGTGTTGCCATCAACACTGTAGCTGGTGATGCTGTCTGGCATGTAAAGGCCTTCTAACATTGCGTAGCTTTGGAGATTACCGATGTTTTTGTCTTTGTTTGACGCATCTAGCTTAGCGTTATCCCAAGGCTTGCCGCCTAGTCCAAGAATCGCATCCACTTGTGCACTCACCACATCAATGGCTGCCAATGCGTTGTTCTCTTGAAGGGCAACGTAGAGTTTTCCGTTATCAGCAAACGTTAGGTATTCCGGTTCAAGGTCTTGAGCAACGGTTGCATTCGGCACAGAGATTCGAACCTTGTCGGTCAGCTCTGCATGGCGAGGCTGACCTTGATTGAATGCCTTAAAATCAATTTGAGTGACTGTGGCTTGCAAAGGGCCATTGGTTAAATCCACTAGCGTTACTGAACCTTCAGGGTCAATGCTGTAATCCGCATTCGGCTCACCTTCATTTGCAGAGGCAATGTAGCGACCATCTTTCGAGAAGCTCACCATGTCCGGTAATGCACCAGCCGTATAAGTAGTGATCAGCTCTAGCGTGTCTGAACGATAAAGTGCAATGATGCCGTTTTGTTGCTTATCAGCATTTTCAATCGCGACAGCAACTAATCCTTGATGAGTCGACACACTGTTCGCGGCACCAATATCAATACCCGAAGCTGCAGCCGCTGATTGAAGGTCGATAGAGCCCTCAGATGCTGGTGCGCTGTCAGAGTTTATCGATAACACATCGACTTTTTGTGCTTGAGCATTGACGACATAAAGCTTGTCGGTACATGAATCGTAGCTGACGATTTCGGCTGCTGAAGTATCAAACGGGGCATCGGCAATAGCACGTCCAACCAGGCTGATTCCGGTTACCTCAGCATTGGAAGCGCTTGGTTGCTCGATGGATTGGCATTGAAGGCTAAAAGCATCAAGTGACGTTTGAGATGGCGTAGCAGTCGTTGGTGATGTTGGTTGAGAACAGCCTACTAGAGCAGAACTAACCGCGATAGGCAGTAATAATGTCAGCTTATTAAATTTACGATTCATATATCCTCCATAATTTGAATCGCGATCATAGAGGGCTCTTATGACACTTATCTTTCCCTTTTATTAACAATAAATGACGACAATAAATAACTTTTACCCATAGCAACAGAAAGTTAATGCGAACAACCTATTAACAAGTAAGCAAAAAAAAGCGCCCAAGCTGGCTGATGCTTGAGCGCCTTTAGTAAACTGTATAGGGAGATTAGAAGTTGTAACCACCACCAATCATGAATACCCATGGGTCGATATCAACGTCTGTCGAGAACTGTTGACCATTAAACTTATATTTTGCTGTAGTGCCGATATCTGCATACCAAACCGATGCGTTCAAGAACCAGTCTTCATTGATCATGTAGTCCATACCAATGTTTGCTGCCAAGCCCCAAGAGTCATCAAGAGATAAGTCGCTTAAACCTAGATCTTTCGCTCCTTGATTTAGTGACTCATCGAAGAATACAGTGTAGTTGATACCAGCACCTACGTAAGGGCGGAAGTCACTGTTTGCTTGGCCAAAGTAATACTGAACCATAAACGTTGGTGGTAGGTGTTTCGTATCAGCAATTTCACCTAGACCAGTTGCAGAAATGTTGTGAGAAAATGGGCTTGCCGCTAGTACTTCAAAGCTGATGTTATCTGTAAACATGTAGCCAAAAGTCAAACCAAGTTGAGTGTTTGAGTCTACAGAGAATTCTGTATTTGGATCATTCAACACAGCGCCACTACTATCGTTAGGAGATACCGTTGCTGCACCTGCACGGATGATGAAATCACCTTCTTTATGAGCAAGAACATTGGTTGACATAAGAGCCGCAATAACCGCAATACCACATACTGTTTTTTTCATTATAATTTCCTTTTGGGGGCTTAATCTTTGTTGGTGAATGAGTAATCATTTCTTATTTTGCGTGCAAGGTATCATAGAATAACCCTACTTTATTGATGGAAATCAATTTGTGAAAAGTTGTGATTATTTATGTAAATTTATATCGACCCGATCACTTTATTTCTTCATTTTATTGACAGTTTTGTAATGCAGCTTTTCCGTGCGTCATTTTGTTAATCCAATCAATTCACTCTATTCGGATCTTTTTTGGATCAAAATAGAGCAAGCCAATATCTCACGTGCATCATTTTGGTGCAGAACAACAAGAATCAATCTCGCCTCGTATAATATTCAATGAGTTACATTTGGCTTAGTGCTTGCAAGTCTATGTTCATAATCATAAATACATTGAGGTTCTGATCATGCAAGACACTCTAACAATCGTTCTGGCCGGCGGTGTTGGCTCTCGGCTTTCCCCTCTCACCGATAACCGTGCAAAACCTGCGGTACCCTTTGGTGGCAAATATCGAATCATCGATTTCACACTCGCGAACTGCTTACACTCTGGGCTACGCCAAATTTTGGTGCTGACTCAGTACAAGTCTCACTCTTTGCAAAAACATTTAAGAGATGGTTGGTCGGTGCTTAACCCTGAGCTCGGCGAATACATCACCAATGTTCCTCCACAAATGCGAACCGGTGATAGCTGGTACAGCGGTACTGCCGATGCGATTTATCAAAACTTGTATCTACTTTCACGCAGTGAAGCCAAGCATGTGGTGGTGTTATCCGGTGACCATATCTATCGCATGGATTACGCACCAATGCTCAAGCAGCACAAAAAGAACGAGGCCGACCTAACTGTGGCGTGCATGGAGGTTTCGATTGACGAAGCCAAAGAGTTTGGTGTGATGGAGATAGATGAATCTCTAGAGATCAATAACTTTACCGAAAAGCCACGTTACCCTGCATGTGTACCTGGTAGGCCAACTCGAAGCATGGCTTCAATGGGTATTTACGTCTTTGATAAAGAAGTACTGACACAGGCATTATTGGCAGACGCAGAAGATCCAGACTCAAGCCACGATTTCGGTAAAGACATCATTCCCAAGTTAGTCGGCAACAACAGTGTTTACGCGTATAAGTTTGGTGACGAAGAAGGTCGCGTAACCCAAGATGCTTACTGGAGAGATGTGGGTACGATCGACTCTTATTATCAATCGAACATGGATTTGTTAAAGCCAACTTCGCCAATCGATTTGTATCAGCCAGATTGGGCAATTCGTACTTACGAACCGCAGCTGCCACCCGCACGAACCATTGCTTCGGTAGAGGGAAATCAAGGGATTTTCATCAACTCGATGATCGCGAATGGCGTAGTGATTGAAGGTGGCTCAGCGCAAAACTCTATCTTTTTCCCGAAGGTAAAAGTGAACAACGCGGCAATCGTGATTGATAGTATCTTGTTTGAAGATGTTGAGATTGGAAAAAATTGCCACATTCAAAACTGCATCATCGATAAGAATGTGAAAGTACCAGATGGAACCCAAATTGGTCTTGATAGCCTTGCTGACGACAAGCGTTTCCACATTTCGAAACAGGGTGTCATCGTCGTCCCCTCCTCTTATCAGTTTGAAGAGTGATGCTCTATCTCGGTTAACTTCACCTCGAACGAAAAAGGCAGCGAATTCGCTGCCTTTGTATTTGGTTGGATGTTTTCGAGCAAAGCTATCCGATTAAAAGCCCAAGCCTTAGAATGGACCTAACTCAATCATTTGAGCAATCACGACTGAAATCAGAGCGCCCACCGACCAGAACAAGAATAGCGGTAAGAAGAAACGCACCCACTTACCATAAGGGACTTTCGCAATCGCCAGTACCGCCAGCAAGCCACCGTTGGTTGGATAAATGTAATTCGAGATACCATCACCCAATTGAGACGCCAACGCAGCAACTTGACGAGTCACTTCACCAATATCTGCCAGTGGAATGATAATTGGCATAGTAATCACCGCTTGACCACTGCCCGACGGGATAAACAGGTTGATCGCAGCTTGTGAGAAGTAGATACCTGCCGCCGCAACAAGTTTAGAGCTGCCAGAAATGATCTGCGCAAGATAGTAGATAATCGAATCGACAATCTTCGCGTCTTCCATGATGGTCAACACCGAACGCGCAAAGAAGATGATCAACACAGCAACTAATACATCGCTGACACCTTTAGTCCAATATTCACAAATCTTGTTAGGAGACAATCCTGCCACCAAGCCAGGAATGATCGCCATTGCCACAAACGCACCTGCGATCTCAGTAAAGCCAAAGCCCATCGTCAGAGTACCGAAGATCATGTATGCGAACACGCCTAAGAATGCGATACCTGCTAGCTTCTCACGAACCGTCAGAGACTTAGCTTCAACGTTTGATTCGTAGTGGTAACCCGTGCCGTGTAACAAGCCCTTAGTTGGATCTTGTTTTACTTTTCTTGCGTAATTCAACACATACCAAGCACCGGTCAACAGCATAAACATGCCGACAATAAAGCGATACCACATGCCTGAATACAAAGGCAGCTCAGCGATAGTATGTGCAATCCCCGTGAAGAATGGATTCGCCAACGCCGCAGCAAAACCCGCACAACTTGCCAGTAGCACAACACCTAACGCTGTGATCGCATCGTATCCAAGCTTGATACAGATCGGAATCATCAGCGAGATAAAAATAACGTCTAGTTCACGCATACCGGTGAAGGTCACGTTAAAGAAGATCGCCGTCATGATCACTGGCGCGATGACATACAAGCCTTGCTTTTTAAGCTTAGTGGTAAGCGCGACGACCGAAGCGTCTAGCAGCCCCATGTGTTTGATGATACCGAAAGCACCACCAACAAACACCACAACACCCATCACGCCAGAAGCGGATTTGAAGCCTTTAAAAAATGATTCGAAAAAAGAGGCTAATGTTGTTGGGTTGCTGGTCAATTGTGTGTAGCTGTCTGGGTCGATAACCGTGCGGCCATTCATGACCACTCGCTCGAATTCACCAGCAGGGATGAAGTAAGTTGCAATTGCAGCAACGATCACCATGATAACCAAAGAGAGAAACGGGTGGTTTACTTCTTTCTCTGTGGGCGCTGCGTTAGCAGCTTGAGATGTAGGTACGGATGTAGATACCGTAGTCGTCATATAGACTCCTTATTTGTCAGCAACTAAGGTTCACTTAGCCGCCGGAGGGATTTTTGGAAAAACGAAACCCTTCACGCTGAACTAAGTTCGCGCTAATTTAGGTTGTTTCAAAAAGGCCTTTGATAGATGGTGCTCTCAAATGTACATAGTGAAGTAGTGAGAACTACTCTCTTTGCGTCCGAGCAAAATGCAGATGTTCAGCCAAGTCAGGCCAAACTGAATGAGGTCATTACAAGCAGGTAAACAGAAAAGTCTGTTTTGGTAATGCGTTTTTTATCAATTACAAAGACAAGCGGCGCATACTAGCACAACGAGTCATTAATTGTCAGAAAAGTGTGAGTTTCGTCATGCTTTGGTGAGCAAAAGAAAAGCGCCCACTAATAAGTAAGGCGCTTTTCTGCAATCGAATCGAGTTACTTAGGTGCTAATTCGTAGTTTTCTTGCATCTCATGAGGGGCAATCCCGTACTCATAATCCGCTAAGTAGCCATCCTTATAGACCTTCATTCCCTTCTCATCTCAGCTCACTTTGATCATCGCCGTGTTGCCATCTTCACTGCCTAACAGCTCCAGCATTTCTGCATCAATCTTAATGGCTTTGATGGTTTTAATACGCTTAAACGGCTTAAATTCAGTGGCCGAGAATACGATGGCCGAGCGATAACGCTTAAGCTTGAGTCCAATCGCAAAGATTCTCGATTGTTGCTCAAACTGCAACATATTGATCTAGGCTCAATTGATGAGTCTCGCATTTCAGAACTTGTGCGATTCAAAGTCGAAACGCCGGTTCGCTATGAAGGTGACATTAATTATTGGCGTCAGGGCGTCGAATTTCCTGTCGATCAACTGGCATCCAATAAAGAAGTCGATATTCGAGCACGCATTACCATACCCGAGTCTCAACTCACAGCAGGAGAGTTTCACTTCAATATGGAGTGGGCAGTTGAGTGTCTATAAATTAGTAACTTAAGCTGAGTTTTTAATCAAAGAAGAAAAAGTGAGTGAGCTGGAAAGAAAATCAATGGAGTGACAAGTTCGGAATTATAAAACCGATAAAGAGAGATTCACTGGGAATTCGCTGTAGGTTAGCGCAAATTATCAAGGATGGAGTTTTTTTGAACATGTCTTTAAAACACGAAACATAATATGCGATCAGTTCATCGGACTTTCAAGAGAGTAACAAGAGAATATTTGATAACACTGAAGTCAATCACACATGTGCTAATTCTCAGTTGGTTAATCTATGCGATGTTTGCTACGTTTAAATGACACAGTCATTGGAAAGGTATGATTTATGAAAATAAATGTTCAAACACATCATGTATCAATTAACGACGAGTCACGCAAAGACATCGAAGGTAAATTCGAGAAGATATCTAACCATTTCCCATCACTGATCAGTTGCGACATCATCATTACTAAAGAACACGGTCAACATCAGGTTGAAGTATTCACCAACTACGAAGGTGTACGAGTAACAGCAAAATCGACAGACGATGTTATGTACCCAGCTATCGCTGCAGCACTTAAGAAACTTGAAGCGGGCCTAAGTAACCGTAAGGGACAATTGAAAGCCGACCTACACGAGAAACCAACAAGCACGAAGCCAGAGATTGCTTCGGACATCATCCAAGAGATGAAATTGGTATAAATCGATAAGTAGTTAAAGCGAAATAACGAATAGAAACTTATTAAGAATTTCAAAGCCAGCATACGTTGCTGGCTTTTTCGATCTTAAAGCCAAGCAAACCTTCGCTTCTTTACCGTCCCTCGAATTCAGCTCAACCCCACATCATTATTAACGCCCTTAAGTTCTTAGCAGCTATAACAATCACTTGTGGGATTTGATACAGTTATAAGCAGAAATTTAGACCACAACGGAATGTTTATTATGAAGAAAATCGCGTTGATACTTTTCCTTGCTACTCAATTAATGGCTTGTACCGAGGTTGGCAGTGAAGCTTGGTGTGCGGATATGAAAGAAAAGCCTAAAGGTGACTGGACGGCTAATGAAGCGGGCGATTTTGCTAAACACTGTATTTTCTAATCACGTTAGCTTCTAATTCTACATTGGGCTGAATTAATACGCTCTGTGTAAAACAATCCATGGAATAAGTGAGTTTTAATGGAACACCAACTAGACAACAACTGGAAGCACATCGAATGGGTATTAACCGACGTCGATGACACGCTCACTTGGCAAGGTTCACTCCCTCCAGAAACCCTGATTGTGTTACAAAAGCTGAGAGACAATGGAATCAAAGTGGTCGCTGTAACGGGAGCCTGTGCTGGTTGGTGTGACCATATTGCGCAGCTCTGGCCTGTCGATGCCGTGCTTGGAGAAAACGGCGCCTTCTTACTAGAGAAGCAAGATGATGCATTACAACTCTCATCTGAAACACCGCTAGAACAAGTGCGTAAGAACCAAGCTAAGCTAAAACAAGAAGTTGAAGCGATCTTGTTGAGTTACCCCGACCTATCGCTAACTTTGGATCAATCTTACCGCTTGTGTGAGGTCGCGATTGATATCGGCCAAAACCGTAAGCCTGTTGATCCTGAAACTGTTCAAGCGGTACTCGAAAGAATACACGCTTTAGGCGCACACGCGACGGCAAGTTCGATTCATATCAACGCTTGGTACGGCGAACACTCAAAGAAAAACGCCGTGCACCGTTTCCTGGCTAATAAAGGCTTATCGCTTGAGCAAATCCACAATCAAGCCTGCTATGTCGGCGATTCAATGAATGATCAGCAGATGTTCGAATCACTTCCACTTACCGTTGGCGTGGCAAACATTCAACATTATTGGGATAAGCTAGAGCATCATCCAAGCAGGGTCATGTCGCAGCCTGGTGGCTATGGGTTTGCAGAATTTGTGGATGCGCTGCTGGCAGTTAAAAACTAGACACTTAAAAGAGTCACGCCCTTCTACTTCTAACAAGGTCTCAGGCCACTCAATAGACATAAAAAAACGACCGCTAGGTAGACCGAAGTACCTAGGGTCGTTTGAGCTTCAAAATGCTAGATAAGCTCTTAACTTTGACACATCACACAAAACACGCTGCATTGCACCATATGTTTAAATAAGTTTGTTACGGATGTGGATAACCACCGCTTCTGCAACGATAACCACTGCAAAAATACTCACCAACACCATTGATACTTTTTGCCACTCAAAAAGGTTCTGCGCATCGTTTAGCACCACGCCAATACCACCAGCGCCCACTAACCCCAATACCGCAGATTCACGCACATTGATGTCCCAACGGAACAACACGATGGAGTAGAATGCGGGCATCACTTGTGGCCAATACCCTTTAAGCAAGATGCTCATCCAAGAAGCGCCGGTTGCGCGCAGAGCTTCGATAGGCCCCATGTTCACTTCGGCAATCGCTTCCGCTAACAGCTTCCCTACAAAGCCGATACTGCGAATAGCAATTGCCATAATGCCTGCGAGAACACCGGGGCCAAATAGTGCGATAAACAACAAAGCCCAAACCAATGAGTTCACAGAACGTGAAGACACCAGAAAGAATTGAGCCACCCAGTTCAACGCTTTATTAGGTGTGATATTTGGCGCGTTCAATAACGCCAACGGAATCGCAAATATCAAGGTAAACAAGGTGCCTAACGTCGCAATGTGCAGTGTTTCAATCATCGCTGCGTGGATTGATTCAGGATAGAAAGCGTAGTCCACTGGCACCATACGCTCGAACATGTCAGCAAACTGCGCTGGCGCGTCGTATAGGAACTCAGGAATCACTTCAACCGTCTGCCAAGACCAAACAATCGCACACACTAAGCTAAGGTAAACGGCAAATCGAGCCACGCGTTCGTTTGGTGTAAAGCGCTGCCACTCTTTATCGATAGATGCTGTTGTCATTAGAAGATTCTCCTAACAATGTTGGAAAGAAATTCACCCACAAGAATCAATGCGATAATGGTGATCAAAATAGCAGCGACGAAGTCGTAGTCAAAGCGTTGGAATGCCGAGAAAAGCGTACCGCCAAGGCCGCCCGCACCCACAATGCCAACCATGGTTGAGTTACGTAGATTGGAATCAAGCTGGTAGCTAGCAAAGCCAATAAAACGAGTAAATACTTGAGGCATTACCGCATACAAAATGACGCTGATAAAACTGGCACCGGTTGCTTTAATCGCTTCAACCGGTTTAAAAGATATCTCTTCAATCGCTTCTGCAAAAAGCTTGGCAATAAAACCAATCGATGCGAAGACCAAGGTCAGGATCCCAGCTAGGGCACCGAAGCCTACCGCTTTCACAAATAGGATTGCGATAATCACCGGGTGAAAAGAGCGACATAGTGCGATGAAACAACGTATTGGCGTCGATACGATTGAAGGCATCATATTTCTCGCAGCTAACAAGCCAAGAAACAATGAGATGACGATGCCGAAGAAACTCGAAATGATCGCTATCTGCAAGCTCTCCGCTAAGCCACTTAGCAGTAGATTAGTACGCGAGAAATCTGGCGGGAACATTCTTGATAGTAACCGCTCACTTTCACCAAAACCGATGACCAAACGATCAAAAGTCAGTCCTAACGTCGCAAAGCTGTAAAACAGGTAGCCAATGATTGCAGCGATGATTGCTCGGTTAGTCCATGAGGTTTTGAACGGGTTTTCATGCTTCGCTGGCGACTGGTTTGACGGCACGCTTGGCGATGAATTTGGGGTTAATCCAGCCATGACTCACCCCCGTAAATGATTTTTAGATCTTCTTCTGAGATCCCTTCAGGGCTACCGTCATAATGAACTTTACCGTTACACATGCCGATGATGCGCTTGGCATAACGCTTGGCTAAGTTCACATCGTGGATGTTAACCAACACGGGAATGTTTTTCTGTTCTGCGAATGTCTCCATCAACTCCATGATCTCAACCGCGGTTTTCGGGTCGAGTGATGACGTCGGTTCATCCGCCAATAAGATATATGGGTCTTGCATAACGGCGCGAGCGATACCGACACGCTGTCTTTGGCCGCCCGATAAACTGTCGGCACGTTGGTTAGCAAAGTCTTGCAAGCCAACAAATTCAAGTAGCTCGAACGCTTTGGCTAAGTCTTGCGCAGAGTAGTTACGACGCCATGCATTCCAAGCGGTCATGTAACCCAAACGGCCACTCAACACGTTCTCGATAACCGTTAAACGTTCCACGAGGTTATATTCTTGAAACACCATGCCGATATGTCGACGCTGTTTACGTAGCGCTTGGCCTTTTAATTGAGTCAGGTCTGCGCCATCAAATATGATCTCACCTTGACTTGGATCGTTGAGTCGGTTGATACAGCGCAGAAGCGTACTTTTACCGGTACCAGATGGACCAATGATCGCGATGATACCTGGCTCATCGATATCAATATTAATACCTTTAAGGATTGGCTTGCCTGCCACGTATTCGTGGAAAAGGTTGTTTATCTTTATTCCTTCATAGCTTGCTACGGCCATACTGCATTTCCTTGTGCGAATTTTAGAATGATCTATGCCCTACCCGCGAGGGCATAGATTTTTAGTTAAGGTAGGTGTTTTTAAAGGGCTAAGTCTTTCTAAAACTTAGCCTTCCAACAGAGTGAAGAACTAGCCGTTGTTTGCTTGTTTTGCTAGCTCAGCGGCTTTTTTCTTTGCGCGTTTAGCCGCATCTTTTTCAGCTAACTTTTTCAGACCAGTTTTGGTGTAAGCCGTACCTGTCGCATGAGCGATATCACGAATCACATCCCACTCTTCTTTGTAGCTGATTGGCGAGAAGCGGTCTGCACCTTTGAACGATGCGCTCATTTCTGGTGTAAAGCGGTAGCTAAAGAAAGCCTCGTTGATCTTCTCAACTAGCTCTGGTTTTAGGTTGTAAGCATAGCCAAACGCAGACGTTGGGAAGCGTGGGCTGCGGTAGATGATCTTCAGTTCAGAATCGTCAACACGACCTGCTGCTACCATACGATCGTACACGTCCGATGCCACAGGTGCTGCGTCATAATCTCCATTGAAGACACCTAGAATCGATTGGTCATGCTTACCTGAGTAAAGCACCTTGTAATCTTCATCTGGCACTAGGCCTTTCGCTGGGAATAACGCACGTGGAGCTAGGTTGCCAGAGTTGGAAGATGCAGAAGTGTGTGCAACCTTTTTGCCTTTCAGATCAGACATTTTGTTAATGCCGCTGTCCTTACGCACAATCGTGATTAGGTTGTAGCCTTGGAAACCAGACTCATCGCCCTTCACCGCAATTGGAACGTAACCTGCTAAGTTAACTGCGTAGCCTGTTGGGCCCGTAGAGAAACCTGCAACGTGCAGTCGACCAGAACGCATCGCTTCTACTTGCGCAGAGTTCGAGTGAACTGTGTAGTAAATCACTCGCTTACCCGTGATTTTACTTAGGTGAGCTTGGAAATCCGCAAACGCATCTTTGTACAACGCAGGGTCTTCTACTGGCGTGTAGGTAAATACAAGCGTACTTGGGTCGTTCCACTCATCTGGGTTCTTTGGTGAGTCGGCCACCAAATCTTGGTTTTCATCACAGTATCGATCGTCTAACACACCACGGCTAGAGCAGTCGCTTGCCATAGCCATTGAAGGAAGCAGTAATGAGCTAGCGATTAACAGTCCTTTAACACTGATTTTCATATTCAAACCTTACTTTTACTTATTGTTGAAAGTCACCTTAGCTACTGCAGCCTTCGTGCCATATTTTTATTTACTAAATTTCAACAACTTACAAACAACCTCAAACTAACCAAGATCTTTTGAGTCATAAGTGTCCAACTCAAAACCCATCATTTGGGTCATTTTTGTCCCACCAATTTCAGTGGTAAAAAAAGAGCCCGAAGGCTCTTTGGTTCACTGCTTTTTCTCTTGTTATTCTTTGGCTAAGCGCTCTCTATACAAACGCTATAATTAGCGACGTAACAGCGCTCTCAGAATCGCCTATGCGTCACTGTCCATGCAGTTAGCGTAATAAGTTACCGTTGCAGGCCAATCGCTGAATACACCCATTACACCAACATCTTGTGCCAGCACATCAAGCATTTTCATCATATCGCCATCATTGTTGATGCCGTCTTTCACGCTCTTGTAGTACCAACCACCGCCTTGCGCTAGCGGGCCAGAACGTTCCAGTGTCCATGCGATAATGTCGAGGTCCGCATCCTTAGCCAGTTTCGCGTAGTTAGACGCCACTAATTCGTTGTTCTTATCAAGTTCAACCAAAGCAAACAGAGGTGGTGCGATGATATTCACGCCCGCATCGTGTAGCTCTTTCATGTTTTCAACAGACGCAACAAAGTCCGCTTGTTCGTAAACACGGTCATCAAGATAAACCGCTTGTTTGCCGAACTTCGGTGCTGCTTTGATCCAGTACTTCACATCATCCAAGTTGAATGACTGTAGGTAAGTCTCAGAAGGCTTGAAACCCGCTTCTTTCAGTTCATCCACCAACTTCTGCGCATACATCTCTTGGCTAAATCCATTGAAAGGCATATCTACCGCTGCTGATTTCAATTCAGGAGTGACCCTCACGCCGTGCTCTTTAAACAGTGCTGCACTTTCTGCGTGTGTCATCAGTGTCCCACTTTGACTGTAAAGATCGGTTCTCCAACCTGGAGTCCCGTTCATGTACTCTTCAACCGTGGTGGCTTTTGGGTTCGCGCCGTCCATTTTACCTTTGAGCGTCTTAAACTCAGCCAGCGTGAAATCAGAAGTACGGCACTCAACCTGTGCATCTTCGCCTGTCGCGGGGTTTGCTGGTGTAAACGGGGTTGAGCACTTCTTCGCAAGATCTGGGTGTGCTAATACATCGGTCGTCGTGTGTAGATCACTTTGCGAGTGACGGCATACCAACGCCTTATCTTTGGTGAAAGTGACATCACATTCGACAACGCCTGCGCCCATTTGAATCGCCGCTAAATAAGATTCCTTAGTGTGCTCAGGAAACTGCATCGCAGCTCCGCGATGCCCAATAGAAAAATCACTACGATGAAAAGGTCCTTCGCTGCAACTCAACAGCTTAGTTTTCAAAGGGCTCTCATCCATATTGTTGACTAAAAAGAGGGGACGAGGTCCTAAGTTTGCTGGTTCTGCAGCGGCCCATGCCGTTATTGAACTCATGCCTAATATCAGAGCAATCGAACCTTTCAGTATTTGCTTCATGTTTGTATCTCCTTGCAACAAGCAATTATTTTTCTAATGTCCTTTATTCGATCATTCGGTGTTGGATAGCTGTCATATATAGATAGCTGTCATATGTTTTTTGACTCAACATCGAATAACCTCATGTGGGCTGACGCCACAATGTAGGGATTGCACGCTTTATGCCAGATGTTAAAGCTCTTTTATTACAATCACTTGAAACAGTTAGCCATTCGACTAAAAACCAAATGGGTCATTGTTGTCTTGTGCTTTTTCTTTTGGTTTTGGTTTTCCATTTAACAAACACCTGAACGAATTAGGCTTTGAAACTCTCTTTATCTAATTGGTGTTTCTTCATTTTTCGATAAAGGGTTTTACGCGGTAAATTCAGCTTACTTGATACCTCGTTAATGTTACCTGCGCTTTCTATTAGCGCCTCCGTCAGTACATTCCTTTCGTACTGCTCCATCTGCTTTTCAAAAGCGAAATCTTCTCCGGACGCTTCACAAATTGGCGATTGAAGATCGAAGCCATCACCGACGATACCCAACACAAATCGATCAGCGACATTGCGTAATTCACGCACGTTACCCGGCCATTCATGCCGACATAGTTGCTGAATCTGCTCAGGGTAAATCGTTGATGGGCGTGTCTTGTATTTGTGGCTCGCTTGAATCACAAAGTGACGGAACAACACCTGAATGTCTTCTTTCCGTTGGCGCAGTGCCGGAAGGTTTAAGCTCGCAATGTTCAAGCGATAAAAGAGATCGGCTCTGAATTCCCCAGACTCACTCAAGCTCACAAGATCGGCTTTACTGGCTGCGACCACGACGATGTCGACAGGTATCAACTCATTACCACCAACACGCTCAATCATTCGCTCTTGAATCACGCGCAGCAGTTTTATTTGTACCGCAATCGGCATGCTCTCAATTTCATCGAGAAACAGAGTGCCGCCATTGGCTTGTTCTATTTTGCCAATACGCTTCTTGTTCGCGCTAGTAAACGAACCCGCTTCATGGCCAAACAACTCACTCTCAATAATGCTCTCTGTCATACCACCACAGTTAATCGCGACAAATGGCTTAGTCTTACGACGACTGAATTGATGCAGAGCTTGAGCTATCACCTCTTTGCCCGTTCCCGTTTCTCCGTTGATGATGGTATCGACACCGGTATGCGCTAAAGCGAGCACTTGCTTACGTATCGTATCCATCGCTTTTGATTGGCCAATAACCACGGATTCAATCGGTAAATCCTCTTGCCCATCGCCATCCGAGGTTGACGGGCAACTGTGCTGACATTGGGTAATCGCCAAATCAAGCTTCTCCACCAGCTCACTCGAATTAAGCGGTTTTTCTAGGAAGTCAAAAGCGCCCAACTTCATCGCTTCGATCGCCATTGGGATATCGCCATGGCCACTCATCAATAAAACGGGCACATTCGGGGCACGGTGTTGGATTGAGCTCAACAACGTCAAACCGTCCACTTTCGGCATGCGCACGTCACACAACACAACCGACTGACTGTTCGCTTTAAGCGACTTTAGGCCAAGGTTGGGATCAGTGAAGGTGGTGACACTAAACCCTTCTAGCTCTAACATTTCGCTCACGGCTTCGACGACATCTATTTCATCGTCGATAAGAACTATGTGTTTTTCTGAAATCATGAACCTGTGCCTTTTGGTAGAGTGACGATAAAGGTGGTGCCTTGGTGTTCAACCGATTCCACGTGAATCGAGCCGCCAAAATCTTTTATTATGTTGTATGCGATAGACAAGCCGAGCCCGAGCCCCTTACCTGTTGTTTTGCTGGAATAAAATGGGTCAAACAAATACGGGATATCTTCTTCAGGTATGCCCAGTCCGTTGTCCTTAACCAAAATCTGAGTGGTGTTCGAAAGCACTTGCGTAGCAATACTAAGTTGAGGCTGCTCTTTATGCTCAATGGCATCCAGAGCATTGCTGATGAGGTTCACCAGCACTTGTTCCAAGCGTATGCTGTTGGCTCGAACCATCTGGTAGCTTTGGGACGAATATTGAATCGATACTGGGCTCTGTCTGGTTTCAAACAGATCAATCGCATCACCAATCACCTTATCTAGTTCCACATTGTCAATCTTGCCGTCGCTCTTACGTGAGAATGCTTTTAAGTGACGAGTTATCGCAGCCACCTTTTCTAGCAGGACTTCGATCTTTTTAAGATTCTCTTGTGCTCTGTCTGGTCTATTTTTACCGAGCCAAAGCTGAGCACTTCGAACGTGGCTATTCACAGCCGTCAGAGGTTGATTGATCTCGTGCGTTATCCCAACACTGAGTTGCCCCAATGCAGCCAGTTTTCCGGCTTGGATCAACTCATCTTGAGTCACTCGTAGTTTGGCTTCGGCTAGGGTTCGCTCTTCCACTTCAGCTTCTAATTTTCGGTTGGTTTTCTTAACGACTTTGGCCGTGGTTTGGAATACCTTTAGGTACTTGGCCATTTGCGTCACTTCGTCTTTGCCACGAATGGACACTTCGGTATCTAAATGGCCGGTAGAAATCGCAAACATGTTGTCTTTAAGCTGTAAAAGCCTTTCCAAAATGCTCTTACGCACATAGAACCATGAAATAGCAGCGGCAGCCAATACGCTAAATAGAGAAAGGAAGAGAGAGAGACGCTGGTTAGATTGCAAAGATTGCTGTGCCTGCTGAATCGATTGGTCAATATTGCTATTCACCTTGCTGGTGTTGCTTTCGATCTGCACGGTTAATTGGTTCAAATGCTCGCGGCTGTTTTGCAGGAAGTATTGCTCTTGATAAAGATGATCGAGCGCTTTGTTTTTCATCCCATACAAGCTGCTATCGCTTGAGGCAAGGTTATAAATCACCGTGAGTTGATGATCTAATTCAGGAAAATCACTTCTTAAATCACCACTGACCCAGAGCTTCCACCACTCTTCCCCTACCTGCTCTAATCGCAAACTGGTGTAATCGAGCTCATTAAAGCTGGAGTCGTTATACAGCTTTTCGACCAAGCCTAATTGGTAATAAAGCAGAGACTTGAGCTGTGTGTACTGGATTTGATCTTTGGCAGACTCAGGTAGGCTATCAAGTGAATCACTGGCCTGTTGCAGTAGCGGGTAAAAACCTTCGAGCAAATTACGAAGTTCTTGGTTGAGCTGTTCTGACTCAATTTCACTTTGATACAACAAACTAAGGCTGTTATTAACTTGGGCGATAAGATCTTTAAAATAGGAGTGATAGTCCGGGAACTGAACCATAACGCTATTCATAACGGAAATAGCGTCTTCGATTTTTAGCATCGCCTGCTTGCGCTCTAAATTCGATTCAGCGTCACTAAGCTGAGAAGACGTTGTAATAATCACTCGCACCATATCATCAAGGCGTGCGGCATTATCTAAGGCCGGGATTTCACTCTCCTTTAGCTCAACAAGACGTTGGTTTAAATCATCGAAGGTAAAGCTAGAGACAACCGAGAGGAAGATAGTGGTCATCGATAGCATGGCTAACGCAAGTACCAAGCGCAGCTCAATACCTTTCCAACCAAACCACTTACGACGTGGAATCTTGATCGAGAACGGGCGCTCGAAACTATCCTTATTTTCTACAACCTCGGAGAAATGACTACTCACTCGCCCCACCTTCTTCTCATCAAATAATCAACAGGAACTGTCAATGATTCAATCAGTTAGGGTGTGAGCCTTACTTGGGCTTGCATCGAATAGCTTTAGTTAAACTATTAAATGAAGAGTAATCATTAACATTTCACATAAGATATCATAACAATTATTTTATAAAGCTTGAGCTGTCTGTTTTGCGATAATAGAAAGTGACCGCACCGACAGAAACGTGATTACTTTATCAATACGCCCGTAAACCATACGAATAGCACGCTCAATCAAGCAGTAAAAACCTTTGATTATTTAATAAGTTAAGGACTATAGATCTAAAAAATCGCACAAGCTTTCACTCATGCGATTTCATTTATGTCATGCCCATCGACTAACCCGAAGCTCAACGAACTTAGAGAATAATCATCCCATCGCGATAAGTCAGAGCAGGAGAAACGTCTTGGCCAAGTAAGACTGGGCCATCAAGGTCGACAATTTCAGATTGAACGGCGATAGGCAAAGCTGCACGCATCGCCAAAGAAGTTCCGAGCATACAACCAGACATCAACGTAAATCCTAGCCTTTGGGCTTCTTCTGCAAGAACCAATGCTTCAGTCAAACCGCCCGTTTTATCGAGTTTGATGTTGACCATTTCATACTTACCCAACAGCGATGAGAGCTGTGAAGTGGTATGACAGCTTTCATCAGCACACAGTGGGATCGGGTGATTGATGTGTGCCAGTGACGCATCGTGCTGCTGTGGAAGAGGTTGTTCGATCATCGCAATATCAAACTCTGTTAGTTGATTAAACAACTCTTCGAGATTCAGCCCCGTCCACGCTTCATTAGCATCCAGTACAATCTGAACATCTGCCGCAGCTTCTCGTACCGCGCGAACACGCTCTACCACTTGCTCTCCATCAAGCTTCACTTTTAAGAGTTTCGCTCCATTTGCGACATAGTCTCGAGTCTGAATCGCCATCGCTTCTGGCGTACCAATCGAGACGGTCATGGCTGTCACGATTTGATTCGGTAACTCAAACAGGCTATTTGGGAAGACCTGGTCATGTTGTTTGGCTTCAAGCTCCCAAAGCGCACAATCGACCGCATTTCGCGCTGCCCCTCCGGTCAATAAAGACTGAAGATGATCTCTTAGCTCTGCCGGATCGGTAACACCTCGCTCAAACATACCTTCAAGTGCGCTAGACGCTTGTTGGATTTGCGCTAACACAGACTCCGATGACTCGCCGTATCGTGGGTAAGGGGTGCACTCTCCCTGAGCTTGTTTGCCATCATGTTCAATGTAGACACGAACAACGTGACACTCGGTTCGGCTGCCACGAGAGATGCGAAAAGGCGTTTGCATCGCGATAGTAATGGGTTCTGCTGTAATCTTCATAATTTCACTCGGTTGATGTTCGCTTTAACAAATGGAAACGTAGAAATGATGAAGTCGTTAAAGTGAATGTCGCAAATGATCAGTAATGTGTTGTACACCAAAACGCACAGGGTCCGTCACGGGCACTTGATAGAGTGTGGTCCATTCTTGGCATAATGTCTCAGCGTCTTCAATGCTAATTGCCGAAGTGTTCAAGCAGATACCAACCAATTTCACATCTGGATTCGTCAGTCGTGCCGCTTGTAAGTTGGCTTCAATCGTCTGTTCTATGCTTGGCAATTGAGCATGAGGAAGGTTACGAATATGTGGTCGCCCGACTTCATGGCACAACACCAAAGCATCGGCTTGTGCGCCATGTAATAACCCCAAACTCACGCCTGCAAACGAAGGGTTGAACAAAGAACCCTGCCCTTCAATGATGTCCCACTCGTGGTCGGTAAAATCGGGGCTAATCGCTTCAACCGCGCCGGAAATAAAATCCGCAACCACCGCATCAATCGAAATTCCGCTGCCTTCAATCAAAATACCGGTCTGCCCTGTCGCTTTAAACTGAGCAGATGTTCCCGCTTGTTTAAGCGACTTTTCAATCGCTAATGCCGAGAACATTTTGCCTACTGAGCAATCAGTTCCGACAGTAAGCAGGCGCTTACCTTGACGAAGCTTACCGTTACCAACATTAAGAACACCGTCAAAATGGCGTACATCATGAAGCTTAGTCAATCCTTGTTGCTGCATGTCAGCAAGCGGTGAAAATTCACTCAATCGTTGGTGCATGCCAGATGCAATCTCATATCCCATTTCTGCAGCGGCCATAATGGTTGACTGCCAAGAATCAGGAATAACACCACCCGGATTTGCGGTACCAATCACTAGCGTCTTCGCGCCCTGCGCTTGCGCCTCTTGCAGGGTCATATCCGTTAAGCCCAGTGAAACGGTATCACCCGTTAAACGCAGTTGACCTAGGCAGATTTCTGGTCGCCATTGATGAATACCGCGAGCTGTTTTTGCGGCGAGTGGGTCAGTAACATCCCCAAGAAAAAGAAGGTAAGGTTGAGCGATAGACATGAGTGTTCCTAATTAATAAATCCTTGTATGGATTTACTTTAATTAGGAATTAGATAGCTGCCGAATACCTATTTATGGCGAGCCTATAACCTTAAGTTATAGGGTGAGTATAGATCTTCAATGAAGCGATAAATTGCTTAACGGAAATTGACTGAGGGGTGTGCTCTGCGCAAAGCATCGATACCGAGAATTGAATATCTGGTTGAAGTGGCAACACACAAACCGCATCGTCATTTTGATACTGATCTGCCGTCCACGGGTCAACAATCGCAAATCCTGCTTGGTGCTTCACCAGTTCCGCCGCAGCGCTATACCCACGTACAGATATCGGGTGGTGATAATGCTCATCGCGTGCAATAAGGCTTTGATGTAACAGGAGGCCTAATGGATCGCGGCTATCAAGCCCGATGATTGGGAGCGGATAATTGATAAGCTCATCTAGCGTTAATTCTGCCGGTAACTGCTCAACCGTATTGGATGGAACCAAAACCTTGAGCGATTCGGTTAATAGCGTTTCACTTAATATCGCAGGCGGTGCTTCATCGCCAAACGCGATAGCAATATCAAGCTCATGCTTTAACAACCCAGCACACAGTTCATCACGGTTTGCTGTCAGCAACTCAAAAGAGAGCTCTTGTTCGCGAGACATTTGAGCAATCACTTGCGTCAGCAACTTGGTCGCCAGAATCGGTGGCGCACCAATACGTAAATGCTGATGGCCTTGCTTCACTTTGTTGGTCAGAGATCGAAATTGCCCCAATTGCTGATACACCTTTTCCGCTTCTGGCAGTAAGGTTTTTGCCTCAACCGTTGGCACCAACCGCCCTTTAACTCGTTCGAATAAGCCAAACCCAAGTTGTTGCTCCGTGTGCGCCAAAATACGGGTCACGTTTGGTTGCGACACATGTAGATTACGCGCGGCTCCAGATACGGTTCCGGTCTGCATAATGGCGTAAAAGACTTCCAATTGTCTTAGGTTCACATTGATGTCCTTATGGTTCGCGAAACAAATCTAGGGTTTGGCTTTTCTTGTATTAGCTAAACTGTTTATCGGTCTAGCTAGCGTTTTGCGTGAGTCTATTTTAGTAGCTCAGCTATCGTAGGTTGAAGTATCTCAGCCCAAGTTTGATAAGCCTTCGCATTCAAATGCAGATCATCACACGAGTACTCGTTCGACAACAGCTTATTAGGTGACAATACTGAATTCACATCTAAGAACGCAATGCCTTGCTGTGTACAGTACTCGCTTAGCTTGCTATTGAGCAGTTCAACCGACGGATTTAAACCTTGCAGTTTAGAGCCAACATAAAGCGTTGATTGCACCAATATGCGAATCTCATTTTCTTGCCACACCTTAAGCATATCAATGTAGTTCTGGTAGATATGGTCGACATCATAACCCTGAGCTAAATCGTTTATCCCTGCCATAAAACACACCAGCTTTGGCTTCACATTCAACGTGGTATCAATACGGCGCAACATGCCAGTTGTGGTGTCACCCGCTAAGCCACGGTTGACCATCGAAACATCGCGAAAGATATCCGCCCACGGGGCCCATTCGGTGATCGAATCACCAAACATGACTAGGTCTGCACTTGGGGAAAAATGGCGATGGTTATCTGATGTCATGATGTAACGACTCATACTGTGGCCTCGTTGCTGAATCTCAGACTGAAGAGCGACTGCCTTGAGGATCTCGCTATCTGGCGTGGCGCTATCAAATTGAGCTAGCAATCCTTCGATATGAGGCTTAAAAGGGCTAAGACGAGTACTCAGTTGATGATGTTCTTTAAGGGAAGATAACCTCTCTAGTAATGCATACAAAGAGCGGTTTTGACCAACTTCTTGGAATAACTGATAGAGATCGAGGACAGAGTGTTGCTGTAGCGCGGCAAGTAATTGCTTGTCTTCCATGGTGTTATCTAACCCTTCAATTATCTAATGATGAACCAAAGATAATATCCGATTGCTTACGGGATAGATAACACTAGAAGCAGATCGTTACTTTTACTAGAAGTAAATAGTTACTTTTCTTTGATTAGCAGATGGTTACGGTTATCACGGCTTTTCTTAATCAGTTCGTTGCTCTCATCCATTTCATCAGATTTAGCAAGACGATCGTAAAGCAGCACATTCACTGTCGCTGCCAAGTTCATGCAGCCAACTGTTGGTACGTACACAACATGATCGGCTCTGTCGGCGACATCTTGAGAAATAGAGCCGTCTTCAGGGCCAAAGATATAAATGGCATTTTCTGGGTGTTTAAAACGCGGTAGTGGTGTTGCACCTTCTGCGAGTTCTACGCAAACGATCTTAGTTTCTGGATCAAGATTGTCTAAAAACGACTCAACACCAGTCAACGGGATAGTACGCGCAGCACTCTTAGTATCGGTGTGGAATTTTGCGGCTTTTTCGTAGCGTTGCCCTGTGTATTTAACTTCGTCGACTTGGTAACAACCAGCCGCACGCATAACAGCACCAACGTTTGTCGGGCTCTTTGGGTTAGTTAAACCAATAGTCACATGGCTTTTGTTCATGAATCTTTCTCACTTAACGAATAGACATAGCAGGGTGCTACAAAGCGTCGCATTCTACCAAAGCAGCGCCAAATTCAAAAGCATCGTAACAAACCGCTCTTTTTATCATTAAGCCCCTAGTTGCAAGGCTTCTAACGTCAAAAACCTAACCGCCATCATGTTTATAAAACAAAAACATTTCTGGATAACAATTCAACAACAAGTCCATTTACATTTTAAAACCACATTAATAATGTGTTGAAAATTGCATGAGATAATCACACAGGAAGCGTGACATGACCCTAACCATCAAAAACCGCCTTTATATTCTCTCTTTCATTCCGTTGCTACTAATGGCAATTGGCATGATGAGCGTGACGTATATGAAGAGCACCGAGCTAACCGCACAGCAAGTAGAATCGACGCGTAGCAATATGATGGCGATGAAAGAAAAGGAACTTAAAGCGTATCTGCAAATGGCTCAATCTTCTATTAGCCCGTTCTTGGAAAGAGGTGCAACATTAGAAGAAGCCTTACCGACATTAAGAACTCTCGAATATGGCGAGTCTGGCTACATCTTTGGCTACGACTCTAAAGGCGTTCGAGTAGTTGTTGGGCAAAATAACGATGGCATTGGTAAAAACTACTACGACCTGCAAGACAAAAAAGGCAACTACCTGATTCGTGACTTGATCAAGAACTCAAAGCTTGGTGAGTTCACCACCTACTACTTTCCAAAACTTGGTCAATCAGAAGCTCTACCGAAACTGAGCTACTCGATATTCGTTCCCCAGTGGGACTTGATGCTAGGCACAGGTTTCTATACTGACGACATCGATGCTGTAATCGCAGAGATGAAAGAGAGCTCGAATGTCGCGTTACAAAGCTCATTGACGGCGATCGCTATATTCTGTGGTTTGATTGCCCTAGTAGTTGCTGCGTTTGCCGTTGCCGTCAACCGCACAATCATGCGACCACTCGAGCAGTTTGATCGTTCAATCAACGCATTCGCGAGTGGCGAAGCCGATTTAACCGCTCGAATGGAAACATTTAAAGCGCCTGAGTTCACTAAGCTCAGCGAGAACTTCAACGCCTTCGTGGCAAGCCTTCAAACCATCATTCGCAGCGTAAGCGATGTCGGTCAGCAAGTCGTAGCCGAGACATCTAGCATGTCTTCTCGCGCTGCGCAGGTCGACGAGATTGCTACTGGGCAACGTGAAGAGACTGAACAAGTTGCAACGGCGATGACTGAAATGACCACAACGGCGCAAGAGATCTCGAGCAACGCTAGCCAAGCGGCGGATTCCGCTAAACTTGCAGAGGGCAATGCCAAAGAAGCGCAACAGATAGTAAACGCCGCTGCAGATTCGGTGGCAGGCCTAGCGAGCGAAGTATCAGAAGCCAACACTGTCGTGTCTCGTTTAGAAGGTGATGTGCAGAATATCTCCTCTTCGTTGGCGGTCATCCAAGACATTGCCGAGCAAACTAACCTACTCGCGTTGAATGCCGCGATTGAAGCTGCACGTGCAGGCGAACAAGGTCGTGGGTTTGCTGTAGTTGCCGATGAGGTTCGTAAACTGGCAAGCCGTACTCAAGAAAGCACTGGCGACATTCACAAGATGATTGAGCAACTTAAAGCTGCCTCAGATGCTGCTGTGAAAGCGATGGATTCAAGTCAAAACCGAAGTGCGCAAACCGTGGAAGAAGCGAATGCCGCAGCCAAAGCACTGGCGAAGATCCAAGCGTCGATTGATACCATCATGGACATGAACTCGCTTATTGCGACAGCCACTGAACAGCAAAATATTGTAGGACAAGAAATATCTCAACGCATCGTGGTGATTTCTGACCAAAGCTCACAATCGGCAGAACTCGCGAATCAAAACCGTACAGGTAGCCAAAACCTCAACAGTCGTGCAAATGAGCTGTATCACTTGGTGGATCGCTTCACCGTCTAATACATTTTCGGTCTAGTAAGCCGTAATCAAACGATAATTAATCCTAAAACACGCCGGGCTTCAGAATCTCTATTCTGAAGCCCGTTTTTATCGGTGGAGGTTTTAAGCCATACACTAATCCAATTGCTCAGAAAGGAAGTCCACCAGCAGGCGAACCTTTGAAGATAAGTTGCGGTTCTGAGGATAAAGCGCCCAGATCCCTTCTTTGTCATCTCGATAATCGGACAGCACCTCAACCAACTCACCAGAATCAAGGTCTTCACTCACATAGTATTCAGGCAACTGCACCAAGCCAATGCTCTGCTTAGCTGCGTCTAACAAGCCTAAACCACTGTTGCACTTAATGCGTCCGTTAACACGAACTGAGCGAGGGCGTCTATTTTCTTTGAAACGCCAATGTTCAAATCCACCGACTAAACATTGGTGATTATTTAATTCTGATAATGTATGCGGCTCGCCATAACGTTCAATATATTCAGGGCTTGCACATACATAAAGTTGGCGTTGAGACAGCCTCTTTGCCACAAGGCTTGAGTCTTCCAAGCGGCCAAGACGAATCGCAACATCAACACCCGAATCGATAAGATCGAGCTTTTGATTGGTCAGCATCAGCTCAAGCTCTACTTGCGGGTGAAGCTTTAAGAATTGATGCAGTATTGGGGCGAGTTGGCGCTCACCATAAGTCACAGGCGCGGTGACTTTCAGTAAGCCTTTAGGTGTTGATTGCATCTGCGTGACCGCAAGCTCAGCAATTTCTAAACCTTCGACCAACAACTTACATTGTTGGTAATAGAGTTGCCCAGCCTCTGTAAGAGACACCTTTCGAGTCGTTCGATTGAGCAGTTTCACTGCGAGTCGTTCTTCGAGGTTTGCTACTCTACGACTGATTTGAGCCACCGACGTAGCGAGCTTCTGCGCCGCACCAGTAAAGCTTTCACGCTCTGCCACTGCAACAAACTCACTTACCCCTTCCCAATTGGCCATGCCTTTACCTTATGCTGAACTTTGGTTACCCATACAGTGTATTGAAGTTAGATATCAGTGTCACCTTGCTTGATATGCGCTGTGCATTAATCTTCGGCACCTATAGTCATTCCCTTACAGAACCATATTTTTGTCCTAACATTAACCTCATCCCCTATTGCTAGGGTGAGAATCTCTAAAACACTGGTACAACAAAGTAAGGTATCCCTTTGAAGAAGTTAATCATACTTGCATCAACTCTTGTACTCAGCACCACTGCGTTTGCAGCAACTAAAACAACAATTCAAGAAACAACGCTAAAATCTGATACATTTGTTACTGAAGCGGAAGCATACGATGCAGGCACCAACCTTATGGATGAGTTAAGCGCAAAAACACCTTTTGAGCTTTCAAGAGAACTGCCACAGTTCCAACAGACAACCAAATACGATTCGTTCAAGATTGATGACGCGAATATGGAAGTGAAGAAAATCACTAACATGAGCGGTGACATTCATTACCAAGCGAACGTAAAAGTTGACTACCGTTACACATACAAAGACGGTCGCAGCAGCTAACACCGAATGATTGATCAGGTCTAAAAACTGATCACCTAGTCAAAAGACTGATCACCTAGTCAAAAAGAAAGCCCGCACTCATAGAGTGCGGGCTTTTTTGTCGTTCACCGCTGATTAATGGGACTCAATACGAGCAACCATTATCGGCTCATATGCGTCTGTCTAATTTTGAAAATTACACTTCAAACTGAGACACAAGGCTATCTAGCGCTTCACACTGTTCAGCCAATGCCATACATGCATTTTCTGCGCTGCTTGCCATCTCAACCATTTGCATGGTGCTTTCAGCGATGCGTTGAACATTCTTATTCACTTCTTCAGACACTTGAGACTGTTGCGAAGCCGCAGTCGCGATTTGAGTGTTCATTTCGTTCATCATACCGATAGAATTACGAATCTCGCTCAAAGAAGACGCCGCAGTACCCGCTTGAACAATGGTTTTCTCGCCACTCACTTTGCTTTCAGTCATCACACCAACCGCGTGTTTAGCACCCACTTCTAAGCGTTCAATCATTGATTGGATTTCGCCAGTGCTGTCTTGAGTTTTACTCGCAAGCGCTCGAACTTCATCAGCCACAACCGCAAAGCCACGGCCTTGTTCACCCGCTCGTGCCGCTTCAATAGCCGCATTCAAAGCAAGTAGGTTGGTTTGTTCTGCAATACCTTTGATCACGCCAAGGATTGAGGCGATGTTCTTCACGTCTGTATCTAGTTCTTGAACCACACCACCCGCGTTCTCGATATCTTGAGCAAGGCGTTCAATCGAAGTAACAGTTAAGCCAAGCGTAGTATCGGCCGATTCCACTTCATGGTTTGCAACGTTACTTGCGGTTGCCGCATCTAATGCGTTACCACTCACCACTTCACTGGTTGCTTGCATTTCATGAACTGCAGCCGCGACCACTTCACTTTCTCGCTGTTGATTAGACGAGAATTCAGCAACACTTTGCGTGAGTGATTTGATGTTTTCCATCTCGCCACGTACTGCGTTCGATGTGAGAATAACTTGCTCCACGGTGACATGGATCTTGCCAACAAACTGGTTAAAAGCAGAACTCAAACGAGCGATCTCGTCATTACCTTCGACCTTCATACGTTGAGACAAGTTACCGTCGCCCGATGCGATCTCATTCATCGCTTTCTCTACGTTCTGGATTGGCTGAACGATAAAGCGATTCGATAACCACATAGCGAAAAATGCAGCGAAAACAGCAACGGCCATACCTACTTCAATGATCAATTTGCTTGATTCAATAGAGTCATCGGCTTGCTGGCGAAGCTCTTTCTGTTTCAATTCGATCAGAGTTCGGATATCGCGCAGTTGAGTACGAATGATCGCAAACTCTGCGTCAAGCGCTGGCGAGTAATCAATATTGTATTGGTCTGCGTTTGCTGGATCAGCGAACATTGGCTCGTGCAGTGCCACCCACTTGCTCATCGCGTTAACAAGCTTTGCTAACTCGCCACGTGAAGATGGGTCCAACACGCCCGCTTGATACAAGGTTTCGACACTTTGAAAACGAGGAACCGCTTTGTAAGCGTTGTCTTTAAATTCAAACTTTTGGTACTCGACCGCCGCTTGGTCTTTCGCAAGCAACAGACCTTGTGCCGAAGCGATAATTTGGTAGATATCTCGGTAGCCATCTTCTAGGTTATCTAGCACTGGCTGAACCACATTATTGAGCTCGTTATTAATCGCAGCCTGAGCATTAGATCTAATGACATTAAGCACAGTAACGGTAGAAAAAACAATCACAATCACCAACAGCGGGATCGCGATTTTACTCTTAATCGAAAGATTATTGATATTCATTGGGATTAATAACCACACTTCAAATAGGGATGCGCGCGCAATATACAGCACACATATAAAATCCCGCTAAGCTTTTGTGAGCTTCATCTCATAGCAAACGATACCGTAAATTCGTGTGATGCTTTTTCAATCAAAGGTTAACTTTCGGCGACTAAAATACTCTCTGATTTAGACTTATTTGCTGCTGATACGCGCAAATACTGGAGAAGTGTTAGAAATAACACCATAATGTAGGGCTCTAAAATAAGTAGGTAAGAACATGAAAATTTGTGGTGTTGAAATCAAAGGTAACGATGCAGTCATCTGTCTTCTTTCTCTGTCAGACGGCGTATTTAACATTCCTGATTGCCGAGTTTCTAAGGTTGCGATTAGCGACGCAAACGACACACAGAATATGAAAGACTTTCAATTCTCTTTTGCAAAGTTAATGGAAGATTACCAAGTAGAAAAAGTTGTAATTCGCCAACGTCAGACTAAAGGCAAATTTGCTGGCGGTGGCTTCGGCTTCAAACTAGAAGCAGCAATTCAGTTGATCGACGGCCTAGACGTAACCGTTGTATCACCTGCTGACATCAAGGAGAGCCTTAAGCGCAACCCTCTTATGATGAAGTTCAAAGAAACTGGCCTTAAGCAATACCAAGAAGCACCGTTTACAACGGCTTACGCTTGCTTGATGAAGCGCTAATCAAAAGTCGCTAGCCAATATTTTATATAGAAAGAGCCTGAATATTCAGGCTCTTTTTTGTTTCTAGTCATCGATTTTTAGTAGGATGAGTTTGGTATACAAACTACCGCTCTAACACTGTTCGACTGCGAGCCTTAATCCATTCTGGCTTCCTCACCACCAAATAAACCGCCGCAGCAGACAAAGCAAAGCCCATCGCGCCATACATGTCGAACGACTCACCGAAAATAAGCCACGCTTGGATTGCTGTCGTCGGTGGCACCAAGTAAAAGACCGAAGCCACACTTGAAGATGCACCGTGCTCTACCATGTAAAGCAACAATAGGATGGCAACACAAGACAGAACGACCACCAGCCAAATTAGAGTCAACGTGAATTCTATCGTCCAGTTTACTTGCATAGTTTCGTAACGCATTGCGAACGGCAGAAACAACGCGGCAGAAGCCAAATATTGCACCATCGCACCGCCGACCATATCTGTCCCCTGACAGAAGCGCTTCTGATACAAAGTGCCGCAGGTAATACCCACCAAAGAAACCAAACACAATAACGTTGCCAAGCCTTTTTGGTCGTCTGACTGCCATTCAATATTGCCCATCAACACCAAACTAATACCCGCAAAACCAAGCGCTAACCCCAACCACTGTGCAAAATTAAAACGCTGCGAAGTACAGCTGATCATAATCAATGCGGTAAGAATCGGTTGTAAGCCAACAAGTAGAGAACTCAACCCGGCGGGCATACCTATATCAATCGCCAGATAGGTGCCACCAAGGTAGAAACCATGAATCAAGATGCCAACCACACTTGCGTGGAAGAATGCTCGACCACGAGGAATACGACGCTTAATGATTGCAATCAAAACCAAGAACAGCGCCACGTTGGCTACCATCCTCAATGAAAGTAATGTTGCGGGTTCGGCATATTCAACACCAAGACGTGCGCCGACAAAACCTGACGACCACAATATTACAAACACAAACGGAATCATTTTAATCAGCATTACAAACCTCTGGTCAACTCTTCATCAATGCTGTTACCTTAGTTGGGTACAGATAACTAATAAAGATACAGATATAACACTTTAAATGGTTACAGATTGAGAGTGTGCAACGAGGGAGAAACACGTGGAAGCAGAACTCAGCGGCAATAAATACCTTGCTACCGAACAACATATTAAGGCTCAGATCGATAAGGGACTCTTTCATCCAGACGATCGTCTTCCCTCAATCCGTCAACTAAGCGAACAGCTTGGCGTGAGCAAGAACACCGTGATTCGCGCCTACCAAGAACTGGAAGCGACAGGCTGGGTATATTCAGTACCTAAATCTGGCTATCGCGTAAAAGCACCGAACACCACCAGCTGGGATACACCAAGCCAACCTCAAAAAGTCGATCTGTTGTCTGTCACCAAATCGGTACTCTCTCGTCCAAAAGGTCGCCTAAAACTGTTGGCAGGCTCCGCGCACCCGAACATCAACAATCCAGCGATTCGTAGCTTGTATGCCGAAATCGGTCGCCATAGCCGTTTGCAAACTCAGCTTCCCGGTTATTACCAACTGCCTCCTGGCGACGAGCAATTAGTAAAGCAATTGTTAAAGATCACCCATGATCTTGGTGTACCTGCGGGATCTAAAGAGATTGCGATTACTCATGGTGCTCAACAGGCGATCAGTTTGGCTTTACGTGCGCTCACCAAGCCCGGTGACATCGTGGCGGTCGAGTCGCCCTGTTATTTCGGTAATCTACTTTTACTTGAATCACTTGGATTGCAAGCCCTTGAAATCCCAAGCAGCGTTAGCCACGGTATTGATATACCATCCCTACAGAGTGCGTTGGACAAATGGGAAGTGAAAACCTTACTGCTAACGCCAAACTTTACTAATCCAACCGGTTCACGGATGCCATTGGCGAATCGAAAAGCATTACTGGAGATCACCGGATCTTTGCCAATTATCGAAGACGATGTGTTCGGTAGCTTGGCATTCGATACACCAATCGCTAGCCTCAAAGAGCTTGATGATCAAGATAGAGTCATCTACGTCAACTCACTGTCTAAAACCTTAGACTCACGCTTGCGAATCGGCTGGTTACTATCGGGTCGCTACCAACCTTTAGTCGAAAAGTACCTTTTATGCGACAACATGGGCAGCTCAAACCTGATGCAATCCGCGGTGGGGCAATTCCTCACTACCGGTAAATATCGCAGCCACTTATCCAAAATGAAACGGCTCTACCAAACCAACCAAAAGCAATTCCAAAGCCTGTTAATACAAGCACTAGATAGCCACCCACACCTTGTCGGGCAATACCACCTATCAAAACCGGAAGGCTCTTTTTTAAACTGGATAACACTGCCTGAATCGGTCGATAGCTACGCGGTCTATCAAGACTGTTTAAAGCATAAGTTGGGGATTTTACCCGGAACAGTATTTGGCACCAACGACCAATATAAACACTGCTTGCGCTTTACTGTTGCCAACATTGAAGAGAGCAAAGAGTGGAAAGAAGGGGTTGTGACACTAGCGAAGATAATCGCTAAGCACGTGCGTTAGGTTACCTTTCTAATTACCATTTAGACCAAAACAACAAAGCCCCATTCAACTGAGTGGGGCTTTCATCATTATCATATCTTGAGTTGCTTAAATACGATGGTTAGTTAAATACGATTACCCTTGCCAAGCGAACTGTTCAAAAACTTTGTCGACTGGCGTTTTAGCAACGTGGTTTACGTAATTACTGATCACTTTCTGAGACAGGCCAAGAATCACTTCTAGCACTTGTTGCTGACCGTAGCCCGCTTCGAAAAATGCTGCCATTTCACTTTCAGGCACATTGCCGCGGTTACGTACCATGCTCAGCGTAAAATCATGCAGGGCTTGCAGCTTTTCAGTGGGTAAAGCTGTGCGATTACGCAGTGCTTCGGTGATTGCAGGAGCAACCTTCATTGAATGTGCAATGCCAGTGTGTGCAGGAACGCAGTAGTGGCATTCGTGTTCAACGTTGATGGTTTGCCAAACAACCGTTAGCTCTTCAGCATCGAAAGATGAGTCACTAAACGCCTGATGAAGCTGAGTGTAAGCCTTAAGTGTGTTTGGAGATTCAGCCAACACACCAAACAAGCCCGGCACTCTGCCCATCTGCTTTTTAGCGCCCTCAAGAATAGGTTGGCTTTGCTCTGGCGCGGATTCTACTGAGTGAATTTTGAAGTTGCTCATTGCTCTATCCCTATCAATTTTCGGTTCTAAAGTTATTCAATCACGGAGCAATTAATGAATGTTCTCCGTTGGTGTAAAAACAATATAGATCAAACAAGAACGATCGTTCAAGTGTTATTTTGAACAGTTGTTCAATTTATACATTGAAGCCAGAAGAATGTCTTCGTTCATAACAAGAAAGCCCAACAGGCAACACCTGATGGGCTTTCTCTTTTTCTCAATTTTTTTGCAAGCGGCTACCAATATTCTGCGTGGGCCAAGCCTTTAACACAGCTCGACTTGCCACTTGTTACTTTAATTTCACCACCAGTCAACGATTGAGCCAACCAACCGTGAGAGAAACTCAATTCAAAGGGCGCAGGGACTTGCTCAACGGTAATTTGCTCAAAGCCCACTTTTGAATAGTAGTTAGGATCACCGTACGTCACTGCAAGCTCAATACCCTGCTCTTTTAGGAGCTGCAAACCGGAGTTAATCAGGCGCTGACCAATACCACGCTTTTGCACCTGAGTGCTCGCCGCGACTGGCGAAAGCAAATATGCCTTGGTTTCATCGTCAAATGAAAGCGACGTAAAGATAATCGAGCCTACAATCGTACTATCCGCATCCGACTCACTAGAATCATCTTCAACAACAAAGCAAAATAGCTCTGTCGGAGCTGTGGTCGTTAAAAGATCGTTGGCAAGCTCACCCAAAGTTTTACCTTCGTTCTCACCTTCTGAATCCGTAAAGGTTTGAGTGAAAACTTGAGTGATCGTTTCGATTTCATTTGAATTATATTGCCTAAATTTCATGGTGTTACTCATTTACTTTAATTTCTTGAGCACAAAGAACTGATAATCAAAATCACGTTGTTCAGAACCTTTCGAAGGCTCTTGACCCAAACCGTTCTTTGATGTGCTGCTATCGAAAAATTGTTTAACTTCATTGTCGCAATCGACGAGCGCTTTTGAGTTCGGCATCGTTGCTTTAAGCGCTTCTATTCGCTTTTGAAAGGGCTGGTAATACGCAAGCCAACCAGCGTCACTCATTGCAAAGTGATCCAAAATTTCATAACCCGCTGCTTTTGCCTGTTTAATACGCTCGGAAACCGTCGTCATGTCCGGGTACTCTTTCTGCCAGAACGCTTTGCTCGATTCGTTAGGTTGTTCGGTATTCCACACCAAATCATTAACGACCAATATGCCGTCATCACTGAGTAAATTTCGCCACTGCTTTAGCGCCTTTTCAACACCCATGATGTAAGCGCTGCCTTCCGACCAAATTAGGTCAAACGACTTAGCTTCAAACGGCAGATCCATCATGCTCGCGCATACGGTTTTGACGTTGCTTTCTAAGCCAAGAACCCGTGCTTGCTGAGTCAGAACATCTAAACTCGGTTGATCATTATCTACCGCCGTTATTTGCACATCCACTTGATATTCTACTAAGGCTTTCGCTAACACAGAGGTGGCAATACCTTTACCACAACCGATCTCAAGCACACGTTTAGGAGAAACCGAAACGTGTACCAACGCCGCTAAAGTATCTTCCGCTGTTCCTGGCCCTAAACGCTGTAAACCCTCAAAGATCACCTCAAAATCCGCCATGTACTGGTCATGATCGTTCATGTCTTTTGAAAGCCATTTCAGTCGCAGTACTTGCTTCTCATCAAAGCCTTGCTTAATGAGCCAATCGAGATGCGCATCAGGCGCCACCTTGTCCATCGATTCATGCCAATCTTGCAAACCACTCTCGCCTAACAAGGCCGATAAAAGATCTCTCGAACGCTGTTTCTGAGCGATCTCTTCGTCCAATTGTTCGAGTCGGTTTTGTAACAAGGAGCGGTCAACCTTGGCATCCAAACACGCCTGACACTCTTTCAACGTCAGTCCACCCGCTTGTAACTGCTGCAACAATTTCACACGCTGCAAGTCGCGTTCGGAATAACTTCGATAACCATTATTGGTGCGTTGAGCTTCTATCAAACCCAACTTTCCATAGTACAAAAGCGTTGAACGGCTCAGGCCAACGAGCTCCGCTAATTCAGATATGCGATACATCCACTTCTCCCTCATTTCAGTAGTAAAGATAAACTATGAAGTTGTAGTCAGGTCAACAGAATTTTCGACACTTTTCTCGTTCTTTACCTATTTACCTTCAAATTGATAAAGCGATCTGAGCGTGTCTTTTACCCATAGAACGGTTAGTCATCGACATTGCCTGAACGGGATTCAGGAAAGGAGAAGTATTAAACTTGATGAATTGAAAACAATTAGCTCATAAACATACTTCTTTTTAACTGAATTTTGCCAATTTCTAAATCATTCAATAATGGACGAACGTTAACTAAACGATAAATAAACTCACCGAGTGAATACTTAAATCAACCACACATATACACCAGAAATTCCTGCTTAAATTTTTTAGAAAAATTCAAAATTTATTAGAAATTAACCCCTAACTTTACTGAGTATTTTGTTAGTCTTGGAAACAATTATTTACAATCCAAACAAAATTTAATTGGATCGCTTGAGGTTGTTTTTCTTGAATATGAAATTATTCGGCAGTTCTTTGATTCTGTCAGGAACTGCATTAGGGGCTGGCATGCTCGCTATTCCCATGGTGTTGGCCCAATTTGGCTTCATGATCAGCTCAGTGCTGATGCTACTTATCTTTATCGGCACCACATACTCTGCACTCCTCCTGGCAGAAGCATGCACTAAAACTAAAGACAACAGTGGCATGAGCAGTGTTGCTTACCTCACTCTGGGCAGCAAAGGTAAACACTTTATCAATGCACTCTTTTACCTGTTGCTAGTATGCATGTTGATCGCTTATATCTTGGGTGTCGGTGACATCATTCATAAGCTACTGCTCGACGTTGGTGTCGATGTATCAGCATCCGTTGCGTATACCATTTTCAGCCTATTGATGGGTGCTATCGTCGTCTCGGGCAAGTCTTATATCGACAAACTGAATCGCGGGCTATTCATCTTGATGGTCGTGATGCTGTTTATCGTTATCGCGTCATTATTTAGCAACATTCGCCTTGATTACCTAACTCAAACCAGCCAATACACGGCCAACGACGTGGTGCAATACAGCGCAGTTATCTTTACTAGCTTTGCCTCTATGGTGGTGATCCCGTCACTGGTTATCTACAACCGTGAAGCAACTCAAAAGCAGATCCGCAATATGATTCTGCTAGGCTCAGTGATTCCATTAATTTGCTACCTAACTTGGTTATTCGCGATTATCGGCAACCTTGGCACAGACGCGATAAGCCAGTTCCACAATATCTCTGAGTTGATCTCTGCGTTCAGCGGCCAATCTGCTTGGTTGAAAGTGGTGATCGCTCTGTTCTCTGCTCTGGCCTTGGTGACTTCTTTCCTCGGCGTGTCGATGGCGCTTTACGACCAAAACAAAGATGCGGTGACCAACAACAAAGCGTTGGCTTATGCGCTAACCTTCATCTTACCTTTGGTATTAGCTGAGCTGTTCGCTAGCCAGTTTGTAAGCATGCTGGACTATGCAGGCATGGTCCTGGTGTTCCTAGCTATCTGGGGCCCACTCGCAATGGTAGTTAAGGTTCGCAGACCTGACTTCCCTCACCTACAAACCGAAGGCAGCTACACAGCAGCCGGTGGCGACACGGCATTAATGGCGACATTTGGTTTTGGTGCGTTGATTTTCGTGTCTTTGTTTATGGGGTAGATCCCCATTGAATGGACTATCTGTTGCCATTTAGAAGACAGCAGATACAAATAGCCCGTTAGTCCTGCTATTAAAAGTAGAGACTAACGGGCATTTTACTTCTTATTGGAGTGCTTGCTAGTTAGCTCTTAAACGTACTCGCAATATCTTTCAATGAAGCTGCTAACTGAGCTTGTTCTTTGGCTGTTGCAGCTATTTGCGTTGCACCTGTCGTAGATTCTGTCGACTTCTGCTCTACTGCCATGACGTTTTGAGCAATATCTTGAGTCACTACCGCTTGCTCTTCGGTAGCGGTTGCGATCTGCTCAGTCATGCTAAAGATCTCGCTCACCGATGCTGAGATACCTTGTAAGGTGTGTTCCACCTCTTTTGAATCCTCAACCGCTTTAGACGACATCTTCTGACTGTTATCAATTACATTAAACGCGGTTTGCACATCAGACTGTAACGAGCTGATGAAACCTTCAATTTCAGCTGTCGACTGCTGAGTACGCTGTGCTAACGTGCGAACTTCATCAGCCACTACCGCAAATCCACGACCTTGCTCACCCGCTCTTGCCGCTTCAATTGCCGCGTTCAATGCTAACAAGTTAGTCTGTTCAGCGACGGACTTAATCACATCAATCACACTGTTGATGTTATTACTGCTCTCGTGTAAGTGCGTGATCTTTTCCGCTAGATCATTAATTTCAGATGCCAGTTTTTCGATAGAGTGGTAAGAGTTTTGAACCGTACTCAAACCTTCTTGAGACTGCTCATCGACCAGTTTAGCGGAACTTGCTGTCTGCTGAGTTTTAGCCGCCACCTCATTTACCGTTGCTGATAACTCTTCTGTCGCCGTCGCAACCAAGCCAATTTGGTCTTGTTGTTGCACTAGCGTGTTCGAATTGTAGTGACAGGTTTGTGAGGTTTCTTCAGCGGCTGAAGCTAAGGTCAGACTCGACTGAGACAGGTTGTCGATAACGTTTGAAAACTTCTCTAGCGTTTCGTTGAGTGCCGAAGAGATCTGTCCAAGCTCGCTGTTGCCAACGAACTTAGCGCGAACTGTTAAGTCGTTGTCATTACGAACCTTAGACAACATCACTGTAAGATCTTTTACTCTCATCGTCAGGTCGCTGATCGCCTTATAGCTCACGAAGGTCGCGAACAAGGTTATCAAAGCAAACAGACCAATACTCATCATCATCGCAGACTGCGCCTCTGACATTTTTTTCTCTGTCAGTGCGATAAGCGACTCTGCTAGGTGGTTTTCTGTTTTCTTTAGCTGAACAATACGAGCGGTAGATTGCGAGAACCAGTACACAGGATCAACATCAAAACCGCTCATCTTAGATTCAGCCAAACCACGAAGCTTTTCTACTTCTGCCACCGAACGATCATTCAATTGCTGTTCAAAGAAACGAACGTTAGCTGGGTTACTCAATACCTCAAAGTTTGAGAAATAGGTATTTTGCTCAGTCACCAAAGAGATGAATTTAACCAACATGCCTGGGCCAAATTCATTTTTAGAGAAGGTATTATTTAGGACAGCACGCTCGATACCCGCTCGCTCTTTACCTTGTAAAAAGTTGTAGTAAGCGATGGTTTCAGTGGTGATGGCAGCATCAGAGCTAAGCTCAGCAATTAACGCCGATACGCTCAGCAGCTTTGCATTCAGTTTGGTGTAATAACCCAAAGCCTCAGACAGCGGAATCGATTGAGAATCGACCCGATTACGAATAGAAGTAATTTGATTTAGGCTTTGGCTTATTTCAGTGTTCAGCCGAGTGATCTGCGGTAAATCGATTTCAGCAGATTGCCAGTATTCGGTTTTCAGATTACGTCTATTATCTGCACTGGCTCTTTGTGCACGTAGTTCACTGACAAACTTAGTGCCCTGTGAGCCGATAAACCCAGCCGTCATTCCACGCTCTTTTTGTAACTCATGCACAAGTTCACTGTACACAACCGACAAACGGGTAAGTTGGTTTAATGAAGACAATTCACTGGTGGTTTCTACGCCTTTTGAAATCGCAGAAACGCTAAGCCATAGAAATCCCAAGATCGGTAAAATAAGCAAAGCGATGATTTTTTGCTTAAAAGACATATCGGTTAATTTCATTATCATTTCCCTAGCAGCTAACAAATCTTTTCAGTCATCTAACTCGCACACCCTTAATAAGATGCGCCTCAATTGTGACTGTATAATTATTCAACTTGATCAATGTGCATCAATTACCGTGCTACACAGATCGCGATGCGATGAAGGTAACATTTAACCTTACAAAATTCATTGATTTACCGATAAAACTGTTAGCTAAGCGACCTAACGATACCCAAAACACATGCGACAACATTTTATTGACGTAAGCGCCTGAAATCTGACACACTTTAACTACCCAAAAGGGGTAGGCCTGCACCAATTATGTGCTCAGAGAAAACAATCTATTCAGAACTAACTATAGATTCAACGCTCACCAGCGATTGATTCACAACTAATCAACTCCCTATTCTGCGCTGATTAACTGTCTATTCCTCGTTAACTAAATATGTATAATGCCGAATTATTAAAGTAGAGATTCGCAATAAATATGCGACAATAACTGAGAGATATTTTATGGATTGTCCCGCTTGCGAAGAACATATCGGTTGGGAATGGGTAGAAGAAGCGGCTATTGAACCCAATGAGGAATTCGATTGTCCAGAGTGCGAAGCAACATTGATGTACACCATCGATGAAGGCACCTACTACGGCGCTCAGCACAAGACCGTAGAAGTTATTGATGATTAAGATTATTTCCTGATGATCTGGATGTTTTATTAACTCTTTGATGTTCTAAGCCTGCGCAAAGCAGCTAAACACACCTTTACTAGAACGGGCGTTCAGCATAAAATATTGAACATATGTTCAGATTAATGAAGTAGATGTTATGGCCAAGACTGCGAAGTTCGATAGACAAGATGTAGTAGATAAAGCAACGAACCTGTATTGGGAAAAGGGCTTTCATGCGACTTCTATGCGTAACCTGCAAGACGTGATTGATATGCGTCCGGGCAGCATCTACGCGACTTTTGGCAGCAAAGAAGGTTTGTTTAAAGAGACGCTTGCTCGCTATACCGAACTTGGCATCCTCAATCTGAACCGCTTCCGCAGCGAAACGGATTCTCCAATCAAAGCGCTCGAAAATTTCGTGAAACGTGCGGTTGTCGAATCAAAACAAAGTTCGCCAAATGGCATGTGTATGCTGGCTAAAACGGTCGCAGAGCTGACTGATGAACACGCAGAATTGTTAGCAGAAGCGAAGAAGTCACTCAAGATAATGGAAGGTGAGTTCGCCAAGCTGATTTCAGAATCACAAGAATTGGGTGAGATCAGCAAAGAGCGCGATCCGACTCAACTTGCTCGTCATGTTCAGGTCCAAATCGCAGGCCTCCGTACCTACGCCAAAACCTGTGACGATATCGATTTACTCAACTCAATGGTTGAAGACGTATTTAAGTACCACCCTTTTTAGCGTCTGACCTGACTGATTGGGCACAATACAAAAAGACTCCACTTTCGCCTTAACAGGTCTGAGCGGAGTCTTTTTAGTTTTGATCTAGTTAACTTTATAGATGATAAACTTTGCGGTTTAAAGAGTTACACCTTTCTCATGATCAACGCCTGAGCATTAAGCATTGCTTCCTTAGTACTGACATCCAAGGTTTTCACATTCGCAAAGCGCTCAACTTCCTTAATCGCCACATCGTGAGCGAAGATCACCAACCTCGCCCTTTCAATATCTTTCTGGGTAATGCGATTACCTATTCCGTTGGCACCTTGTGTTTCGACTTTAATCCGAACCCCAAGATGATGCGCCGCCTTTTCTAAAGACTTCGCCGCTAAGAAAGTGTGGGCAACACCAGATGGACAAGAAGTGATCGCCAATACATCTGCTTGCCCTTCTTCCGTTACCGAACCACCGGTCAACTGATTAGAATTCACTTCACCTTCGACCACGTTCTTCTTCAGAAGAATCACGATCAGGGCTGTCGTTAGAGCCCCCGCTAGTGTGCCAACGATATAGCCAATCTTGCCATCCACCACTGGCAACACTATCCAGCCGCCCCATGGTGCATGATTCACTACATGGAACATAAAGCCAACCACGTTACCTACAATGCCACCAGCCACAACCGCAGGCAGAACGCGAGCAGGGTCAGCGGCTGCAAAAGGAATCGCGCCTTCACTGATGCCAATCATACCCATGATACCCGCAGCTTTTCCGGCTTCTCGTTCGTCTCGTTTGAATTTCTTAGGTGATATGAAAGTCGCCAGAGCCATGCCTAATGGTGGCGTACAAATCGCAATCCCGACGCCACCCATCAACCATGGCTGAGTATTAACCTGAGTTTGGGCAAACAGCGTTGCGACCTTATTGATCGGGCCGCCCATATCAAAAGCCGTCATCGCACCCAAAATGCTACCCAACACCACTTTTCCTGAACCTGCCATGCCAGTCAGCATTTGGTTCATCTCTAGCATCACTTGGGCAATGGGAGAACCAATCACCCACATCACAGCCCCACAGGTAACAAAGGTACCGACTAGTGGATAGATGAAGATTGAGCTCAGCGAGATCATGCTGTCTGGCAGTTTGATCTTCTTGAGTAGATTAACCACAAAGCCCGCGAAGAAGCCGACCACAATCGCGCCGAGGAAACCGGTGTTGTATTGATTGACCGCGACCCAAGAACCGATCATTCCGGGCGCTAAACCCGGTTTGTCAGCCATTGAATACGCGATGTAACCACCGAGCACCGCAGTAAACAAAGTCAAACCCGCGATACCCATCTGTGCGATGTCAGCCAGAACGCCGCTCTCAGGCACTGCACCATGACCCGACATCATTACCGACAAAGACAAAAGCACACCACCCGCGACCACGAATGGAATCATGTGTGAGGTGCCGTATAACAAGTGTTCTTTAAGGCGATTAAGAGATTGTGCCCAAGGGCTGAGTGGCTCGACATACACTTCATGATGGCTAGAGGCGTAACTATCGAACGATTCTAAATTGGCTTCGAGAAATAGCTCTTGAGCTTCCTCGACCGACTCCACCGCCTTTAATTTTGTAACAAAGCCATCTTCGATAAGTCTGGTCGAAATCTGAGCTAGTACCTCGATATGGTGGTCGTCGTGGCTATCGGGAGAAGCGAGCATAAAGAACACATCCGACAGCTCGCCGCCGTCTGCGCCATAATCGATGCCAGAACGGCTGATACCTACCGCCACAGCAGGTTTAGCTACGGCAGTACTTTTCGCGTGTGGAATCGCAATACCATCGTCAAAACCTGTATTACCGATGGCTTCACGCTTCCAGATATCATCAAGGAATTCACGTTTATTGGAGAGCTTACCGGCACGGTCGAGCAGTTCAACAAGCTCTTCAAATACCGCCTGTTTTGAGTCTGCTTGTAAATCTAAGCAGATGATCTCGGGCTCGATAATGTTGGTGATATCCATATGCTGCTCTGCCTCGCCTGATTTCAGACTGAAGTAATTACGTAAGTGATAAGGTTAATAAGATGAAAAGATTAACGGTGTGAAGGCACTCAATATATAGGACGAAAGGTGCATTAACTGGATTATTGTAACTAAGAACTCAGAGTGTGACTTTCACCTTGGAATAAAAAACGCCAATCCATAAAATCCACAGAACCCATAACAATATCGTCCCTCCGCCATGCGAGCTTTCCATACTGGAGTTCCCATGCAAGATAGCTTTTCCAAGGTAACTTCTGAAAGGTAGCTTATGTAACGTAACAGGGACGAGATTAAGCCGAGAATAATAATGAGAATTGTAGCGGTAACTGCGTGCCCTACAGGCATTGCGCACACCTACATGGCAGCTGATGCTCTAAATAAAACAGCCCCTAAGTTCAACGTTTCAATCAAGGTTGAGACGCAAGGCGCTATGGGTATTGAAAACTTACTGACCGCCCAAGATATTACTCTCGCAGACAAAGTATTAATCGTATCTGATATCGATATTGAACAACCAAGCCGGTTCGACCCAGCTAAAACCTTATTCATTCCCATGGAAGAGGTGTTGTTGAGTGTCGATAAAGTCTTTATTAAGCATTGTCGAACTTAAACTTTTCATGAACGAATATCAGATTACCTTCTTCGTTAACGATCCTGCCGCAAACTCACATGTCGCGCAGCCGCTGACTCGCTTAGCGAAGAAGTTCAAAAGCAACATCCGCATTATCAACATCACTCAAAATCGAACCGCTGATCTCTCCAAATCCGTCGCGATGCTGCAAGTAGGTTTACTTCGTGGTGACTTGTGTCAGATAACCGCGGTTGGGATTGATGCGGAGCTGGTCTGTTTCGTTCTCAAAGATGTCATTGCAGAGCATTACGACATGGTTGGGTCACAAGTGAACCATGAATTCTCTAAAGATTTAATCCAGCGAATGCCACAAATATGCCCGCCTTGTGACATCAAATGGCACCACGCTAAGGCGCAAACCCAACTGACCAAATTTGAGTGCTTAAAAGGGCTCGCTCACCTTGTTTACCCAGAGGATCCAGATGAACTGATTCTGGCATTTATTAAGCGAGAAGAACGCTCTTCAACCTGCGTGTCACCGGGTATCGCCTTGCCGCATGTGATGTTTGAATCGACTCAAGATCTCTCAATTGCCGTTATTGTCAGTGACGACCCGATTGACTGGGCATCACGTATTGGCGAAGTGCATGTAGCCATTGCTCTTGTTTTACCAACCAAGCCACAACGAGAGCATATTGTGGCGGCGACCAACCTAACTCGAAACCTCCTTCACGATCAGGTCAATGAACGTCTGCAAAAGACCCGAAGCAGTGTCGATCTGCAAGCTCTGTTGATGTACATATCATCTCGTCTTATCTAATTTTTCTTCTAATTCACCCCATCTAATTCATCCCCATCTAATTCAACTGTTCTGGTCAAGTTCAGCGAATCCATTTATCTCCTGTTATGACACCTATCCAACCCTTCTATGCTCATTTGCTCACACAATAAAAAACGGCTGAGCATTAGAGCTCAGCCGTTTTATGTATAATTACTTGTTTAACTGGTTAGCTAACTTAAGCTGTTTTTTTCGCTTGTTTCGCATCCTCAACCGAGTCGTCTACAGCTTTCACTAACAGTAGACCAACGATAAACACGATACCGCCACACAGTACGAACATCATTCTTCCCCAGAATGGGTTTGGTAGAGCAAACATCGCCATCACAGCTACACCAGACACTGCGATCAATGAACCCAGCATGTGACGTTGTTTGTTATCCAGTTTCTTCTGCGCGGTTGATTCAGAGACCAAAGGCGTCGCAAGGTTAGTGAAGAAGGTATCAACATCTTTCTGACGAGACGCTTCCAGTGGTTTGTAGAACAAAGTCGAAAGAATAAAGAAGCCGCCTGTAAACGTTAAGTGAGCAATCAGGCCTACCGCTACTTTCAAATCAGACCATTCACGACCTGTTAGCGGCTCTAGGTTGAACCAATTTTGTAGCATTTCAGCGGTAATCACGAAGCCTACGATGTAAGACACAATCGCGCCAACCACTAACGTGCCCCAACCTGCCCAGTCCGGAGTCTTCTTAATGAAGAAGCCACAGAATGCTGGAATCGTCATTGGGAAACCGATTAATGCACCGACGTACATCATCGTGTCGAACAAGCTCAAGCCTTTCAGTGAATTGATAAACAGTGCGATAAGGATGATAGCGACACCGAAAACCGAAGACATCAACTTAGACACAACCATCAACTCTTTCTCTGTCGCGTTTGGACGAAGAATCGGTTGGTAGAAGTTGATTACAAAGATACCTGAGTTACGGTTTAAGCCTGAGTCCATAGAAGACATGGTTGCCGCAAACATCGCTGCGATTAGAAGCCCCACCATACCCGCAGGCATGTATTGCTCTACGAAGTAAAGGTAAGCGAAGTCGCCTGCTTTAGAGCCTGCGTCTGGGTAATGTGCTGCAAGGTCAACGCCTTGTCCTGCAACGAACCAAGGTGGCATGAACCAAATGATTGGACCGATGGTCATCAGAATACATGCCAACAGTGCCGCTTTCTTCGCGTTCTTTGAGTCTTTTGCCGCTAGGTAACGGTAAGAGTTCAACATGTTGTTGGTGATACTGAACTGTTTGAAGAAGATGAAGAATGCCCAAATTCCGAAGATGCTTACGTAGTTCAGATTGTTACCAGAAACGAATGATGCGCCTTCTGCTACAGGGAAATCGTTGATGATTTCAGTAACGCCACCACCTTGTACGATAGCCACTGCAGCACACGTTACGGTTACCGCCATGATAATAACCATCTGCATGAAGTCAGACGCGATAACCGCCCAAGAACCGCCCGTTACCGACATCACTAGTACAACAAGACCGGTTAGAACGATGGTGGTTGTCATATCGAAGCCAAATATGCCCGATGCGATAATCGCCAAACCGTTCAGCCATATACCTGCAGAAACAATACTGTTCGGCATGCCAGACCAAGTAAACACTTGCTCGTTGAAGCTACCAAAACGCATACGAATCGCATCAATTGGCGTTACTACACGCAGCTGACGGAATTTCGGAGCGAAGTACAGGTAGTTCATCAGGTAACCAAATGCGTTCGCTAGGAAGATAACCGCGACAGCCATACCATCGGCATACGCTTTACCCGCTGCGCCAGTGAAGGTCCAAGCACTGAACTGAGTCATAAACGCAGTTGCGCCAACCATCCACCAAAGCATGTTACCGCCCCCGCGGAAATAGTCACTGGTTGTACTGGTGAACGTTCTAAACATCCAACCTATTGCGATAAGGAAAAGGAAATAAATTCCTACGATCAGAGTATTGAGTTCCATGTATAAGTCTTCTTTATGATGAATATCTGAAGAGCATATTATCTATTGAATTTTTAATTTGTAGTATTATAAGTCAAGGTTGTGATGGGGCGTATAAACCTGAATATTTGATTTCGAGGCATGAATTACACGTTAGTAAATAAAGAACAATCTAACGAAAAGTAAACATTTAAAATCAACAACTTAAAAACATTTCAATCAGTAATCTGGACAACAATAACAAGATTTTATCGTCTCGATAAGTGGTTTTTAATTTACTTAGCATTCATTAAATGCATCGCATTAATACATCAACTCTCACACGTTTAATTCAATAAATAGGCAACGAAAAATAATAAGCAACTCGCAAAGCGAACCCGTAATGTTATTAATTGGGGTTATTTAGTGAAACGGGATAAATAGAAATCGTGCCTAAAGATAAGGTTGGGAAATAAGGTGTAGAAATAAACGGCAGAGGAGAACACAAAGCAAATTGATCACCACAACACAGAGCTCACTGTGGTGATCTAGTCATACAAATTTCGGTCGTATAAGCTCTGGTCAAAAATGGCAATTTGAAGGGATATTAGATTGAACCACGATATTCAGTCGGGGTTCTTCCGGTGCGATTCTTAAACACTCGACAGAAGTAGTTCACATCCTTAAAGCCACAACGCACTGCCACTTCATTGAGCTTGAAGTTGTACTTTTTGAGCATGAACTTAGCGCGATCGACCCGCACGCGGGTAATGTACTCTGCTAGCGTCATGTGGCCTTGCTGACGGAACATTCGCGACAAGTGATTGGATGAAATGCTAAAGCGTGAGGCAATGCTGTCTCGGGTGATTTGGCGGTGGAAGTTCTCTTGAATGTAGATACAAATCCCCTGATACACATCCTGTACTCGGCTATGAGATTTTTCTACGGGCGCTTCCAGCATGATTTTACTGTATTGCAGTAGAGCTTGCAGCAATAACTCATCCATCGGCTGCTTGTTGCTCTCCCTCGCTAGCGAGCTAAGCGCCTCCAAGATATTATCAATCGCAAACCCTGATCGAGTCTGAATACTGTGCTTTTGGATATCGTAAAAGCTCTCCTCGCCTTTGCGCTTACTCACCAAGCTTAAACCAAGCTGACGACGACCAAACAACATACTCAACACTGAGCAGTAAGTATCCCAATTGGGTTTATTCCAGCAGTTCGGTGGGATGAAAATCGCGTCTCCAGCTTTGGCAATAACGTTAGTTATTTTGCGATCATGACTCTCCATTTCATTAATATACTCTCCGTCTAGCACCAGCTCTAAGCGCGGAAAGTTCACCTGATAACTGCACGCTGAAGGTGTATGAAAATCTCCAGCAAACCAGATGTTATGAAACGGTTCTCGCTCATTTAACACCGACGAGATTAAGTCATGAAATATCATTATTCGAACTCTTATAAGCAGCAATAAGGCTACCGGAATAGATATACCTGTAACTGAAACATAGCGCTATTGAGCAAAATCACAATTTGAGATCTAAGTTACAAAAATCCAGTCGTAGAAATAAATCTCCAGTAACGAAACTGACCTAGCACGTTCCTGACTGGATAAACAAATACGCTACAGCCCTTATAAATAAAAGCCTCAAAACATCTTAAACTCTGTCAACACCGCCCTAAAAACGACCACTCAACCGATCAAAATCACACTCCACTTATAACGCAACAATCATCCAGTAAATGCATTTTTTCTTCACTACAGAAGGCAAGCCGTAGATTCCAGAATACCCCTAACAAAATAAAAACAGAGTAGGGGTTCATTATGATCACGACATTGATCAATCAAGATTTGATTAAGCTTTCGCTTAGCACTAATTCAAAAGAAGACGTATTTAAAGAGCTGATAGACGTGCTTTACGCACAAGGTAGAATCTCAGACAAAGCACAGTTTCTTGCCGACATTAAGGCTCGTGAAGAACAAGGTAATACCGGATTTGAAGAAGGCATCGCCTTACCACATGCGAAAAGTAGCGCGGTGATCAAACCTGCAGTAGTGATCGGTGTCCACAAAGAAGGGATCGAGTACGGCGCAGATGACGGTCTGCCATCAAAACTGTTCTTCATGATTGCGTCTCCAGATGGCGGCGATGATCACCACATCGAAGTACTGGCAGAGCTTTCTTCAAAACTGATTGAAGAAGGCTTTATCGAAAGCTTTATGAATGCTCAATCTGAAGAAGAAGCATTAGAACTACTGCTTACCAAACCTGAGCCATCAGAAACTGAAACCAACGTTGAGAAACAAGGCTTCATCATTGGTGTGACAGGCTGTCCTGCTGGCGTTGCACACACTTATTTGGCAGCTGAAGCGCTAGAGAAAGGCGCAGCGGCTCTTGGCTATGACATCAAGGTCGAAACCAACGGCTCGATAGGCGTTAAAAACAGCCCGACTCAAGAAGAGATCGAACGCGCAGATGCGATTGTGGTCGCTTGTGACAAACAGGTCGACATGGCTCGTTTTGCTGGCAAACGCGTTGTCTGCACTAACGTAAAAGCACCAATCAAAGACGCACAAGGCTTGATTCAGCAAGCGCTCAATGCACCTAGCTACCAAGCTGAACAAGCACCGACCAACCAATCTGTTGCAGAGAAAGCCTCGCAAGCACGTTCAGACCTTTATCGTTACTTGATGAATGGCGTATCACACATGATCCCATTCGTGGTGACTGGCGGCCTATTGATTGCCCTTGCTCTGGCGATTGGCGGCGAGCCAAGTGAATCTGGCATGGCGATTCCTGCTGGCAGCATGTGGAACCAAATTCTAGAAGTCGGTGTGGTTGCCTTCACACTGATGATTCCGATTTTGGCTGGTTATATTGCTTACGCGATTGCTGACCGCCCAGCCCTAACCCCTGGCTTAATTGGCGGTTGGATTGCCAACAACGGCTCTTTCTATGGCGCTGACGCAGGCACTGGCTTCATTGGCGCAATCATCGCGGGTTTATTAGTGGGTTACTTCGTTAAATGGATTACTTCGTTTAACTACCACAAATTCGTTCAACCACTTGTGCCTATCATGATCGCTCCGATCACTGGCTCTCTATTCATCGCGGGTCTGTTCATCTTTGTTATCGGTGCACCTATCGCTGGGCTGATGGATGCGCTTACTGCACTACTAACGAGCATGAGCACAGGCAACGTGGTTCTGCTTGGCATCGTCCTTGGTGGCATGGCCGGTTTCGATATGGGCGGCCCATTCAACAAGGTGGCGTTCCTATTCTCGGTCGGCATGATTGCCAGCGGTCAAACTCAATTCATGGGTGCTATGGCGTGCGCAATCCCTGTGGCTCCACTGGGTATGGCTATCGCAACCAGAATCGGCCGTAAGTTCGACTTATTTGAATCTTCTGAAATTGAAGCAGGCAAAGCAGCAGGCGCGATGGGCTTAGTGGGTATCTCTGAAGGTGCCATTCCTTTCGCGGCTCAAGATCCAATGTCAGTTATCCCTGCCAACGTGCTTGGCTCAATGACTGCTGCGGTAATGGCGTTCTCATTTGGCATCACCAACAGCGTTGCTCACGGTGGTCCAGTGGTCGCTCTACTTGGCGCAATGAACTACCCACTGCTAGCACTCGTGTGCATGGCATCTGGTGCGGGCGTAACTGCGGTTACTTGTATCGCGCTTAAAAATCTACGCAAAGCCAAGCTGACAGCAGCAGCGGCTTAAGCCATTTCAATTCCAATGGTTTGAGCCCCTCTACTGTCCTTTTAGGAACGAATAGAGCTCAAGCCATGTTTCCCTTCATGGTGATTTCGATGTCTGATTTTTCTTTAGCGAACGACTCGTTCGTACAACGCTTTTTCTACCCTATGACCAACGTAATTCAAAACTACGCATGGGGTAGCCCTTCTTCGTTTAGCCAACTGTTTGGTATTGATAACCAATCAGGTGAGCCACAAGCGGAGATCTGGATGGGCGCTCACCCTAATGGTTGTTCGATAGTCACTGACAATGGTCATCAAACCACGTTGTCGAACTTGATTTCTAAGAACCTAAACCTGTTTCTGAGCGAGAAAGTCGCGAGCCGTTTTGGTGAACTTCCGTATCTGTTTAAGGTGTTAGCGGCGGAGAAAGCGCTCTCTGTTCAAGTTCACCCGAACAAGCAGCAAGCCGAATCTGGCTATGCTCTAGAAGAGCAGCAAGGCATTCCGATGACAGCGGGCAACCGTAACTACAAGGATCCCAACCACAAGCCAGAACTGGTGTATGCCCTAACCGACTACACCGCGATGAATGGTTTTAGGTCGATCAGCGAGATCCTAGAGCACTTCCATTATCTCGACATTCCAGAGCTTCATTCGATGGTCAACGATCTCGCGGGCGATCAAACGCCTAATGGGTTAGCCAGCTTCTTCGCGAGCTTATTGTCTTTACAAGGAGAACAAAAAGGCATGGCGCTGACCATGTTGTTGATGAAGGCGAAACTTTCAGATGCCCCTGTGTTCCAGTTGATTTCAGAGTTGGAACAACAGTATCCGGGGGATGTCGGCCTGTTTGCTCCGCTGCTATTGAACGTTATCACGCTAAAGCCGGGGCAAGCCATGTATCTGGATGCCGAGACGCCCCACGCTTACATTAAAGGTACGGGCTTAGAAGTGATGGCGAATTCAGACAATGTACTCCGCGCAGGGTTGACGCCTAAGTACATGGATATCAATGAATTAGTCTCTTGTACTCAATTCAATGAAAAGCCTGCAGATAGGCTACTGCTCAGCCCTATTGAGCAAGGTGATGTGATGGAATACCAAATTCCAGTCGAGGATTTTAAGTTCTCTATCGTACAAAATTCGCAGCAACGACAGATCACAACCGAAGGCGCCGAGATCCTATTACCACTCGATGAACCCATGGTGCTAACTCATCAATGTGGTGAAACCTGCGTAATAGAGAAAGGCCAATCGGTGTTCATTCCAGCTTACGCAGAGAGCTACAAACTGGATTGCGTTGGACGCGTGGCGCGTGCTTACAGCTAGCTCTATCAAGTAAATCTAGCTCTCCCGAGTAGATACAAACACTGATAATGCCCTGCTTTGCGGGGCATTTTTCTTCCTACAGAAAGTTATTTCAACACCGAAGTACACCATTAAATATGACTCATCTCACACTGGATGAATGATGCAAATCACACTTAATTTTGCTTGGTACAAATGTACAGTGAAGGGCTTTTATTTGCTATTTCGCGAATCGGGTTAATCCATTAATTTTAATTCAAGAACTTCAATAGTGAATGAGTTAATAAATGATCACACAGCTAACTAACGTCAACTTAATTAATAACAACCTTCAAGCGAATAATAAAAAAGAACTGTTTGAAGAATTGGCAAGCATGTTATTTGAGAACAACCGAATCAGTAATAAAGAAGCCTTCTTGGCAGACATCGAAATTCGTGAATCTCAAAGCATTACCTCGATGGACGGCATCGCTTACCCACACTCAAAAAGCAAGGCGGTCACTGAGCCGGCAATCGCTGTCGGTGTAAAGTGCGAAGGCATCGAATATGGCGATGAAGACGGCATTAATCCAACCGTATTTTTTATGATTGCTTCACCAGACAACGGTGCTGACCATCATATTTATGTATTACAAGAACTATTTGGAAAATTCAGCGATGAATTTATTCAATATATCCATAACGCAAAAGACGAACAACAGATCCTTAATATTTTAATTAATTCATAAGGCATAGAAAATCATGAGCACCCTAACAACTCAAGCTACGAATACTAATAATAAAAACAGTAGTAGCGACTTTAAAAAACTCCTTAGTACCATGAAAGGCCACCTGCTTTTCGGAACCTCACACATGCTGCCTTTCATCGTAGCCGGTGGTGTTCTGTTGGCGTTAGCGGTAATGGCATCAGGCAAAGGTGCCGTACCAGCAGACGGCTTGCTGGCAGACATCTCTAATATCGGTATCAAAGGCCTTGTTCTTTTCCCAATCATTCTTGGCGGCTTTATTGGTTACTCCATTGCAGATAAACCAGCACTAGCACCTGCAATGATCTCTTCTGGCATCATGGCTGACATGGGCGGCGGTTTCCTTGGCTGTATCGTGGCAGGCTTTATCGCCGGTGGCGTGGTGTTCCAACTTAAGAAGATCCCACTTTCTGCAAACATGACGGCACTAGGTGCGTACTTCATCTACCCGCTTCTAGGTACGTTAATCTCTGCAGGTATCGTACTGTGGGGCATCGGTGAGCCAATTAAACTGTTCATGTCTTCAATGAACGAGTTCCTAGCTTCAATGGCTGGTGCATCTAAGATGGTTCTGGGCACAATCCTTGGCGGTATGACGGCGTTTGATATGGGCGGCCCTATCAACAAAGTCGCGACCCTATTTGCCCAAACTCAAGTAGACACACAACCTTGGCTAATGGGCGGCGTTGGCATCGCGATTTGTACTCCACCTCTAGGTATGGCTCTGGCGACTTTCCTATTCAAAAACAAGTTCTCTAAACAAGAGCAAGAAGCAGGTAAAGCGGCAGCAATCATGGGCTCTATCGGTATCTCTGAAGGTGCTATCCCATTCGCAGCGAATGACCCAATGCGCGTTCTTCCTTCAATCGTTGCCGGTGGTATCGTGGGCTGTGTATTCGGCTTCATGACAGACGTTCTACTGCACGCACCGTGGGGCGGCCTAATCACTGCGCCAGTATCAAGCAACATTCCAATGTACGTCGTCGGTATTGCGCTTGGCTCGCTAACCACAGCCGTTATCGTAGGCTTCTGGAAACCGGTAGCGGTAGAAACAGAAGAAGACATGGTTGAAGCGCCAGTACAAGCTCAAGCCGCTCCTGCAGCAGGCGAAGGCGAGTACGACATCGTAGCTGTAACATGTTGCCCTTCTGGTGTTGCACACACCTTCATGGCGGCGAAAGCACTAGAAAAAGCAGGTGCGGCAGCGGGTCTGAAAATCAAAGTAGAAACTCAAGGTCAAAACGGTATTCAGAACCGCATCACCGACCTAGATGTGGCGAACGCGAAGCTGGTTATCTTGGCTCACGATATTCAAGTGAAAGACGCTCACCGCTTTGCTAACGCGAACGTGATTGAGTGTTCAACCAAGGAAGCAATGAAGAAAGCCGCGACTATGGTGGCTATCTAAAACCTAAGATTATTTAAAACCAAAGGTTATCTAAATAATCAATAAATTAGTGAATGTTCACTATTGATAAAGTAACTACCCCTAGTAACTAAAATCCCCATTCGTCTAGTCAACGAATGGGGATTTCTTTTTACAAAACAACTCGTAGGATCAACAGAATCAGCTCTTAGGATCGAGCGTCTCTTCGGTTTCTAAATCGAACAGGTGACATTGGCTGGTGTTGAAATGCAGCACCGTTTCTTCACCACTGTTTGCCGTGCGATCCGCATCAAAAGGCACGCGAGCCACCAGCTTATCTGCACCGAGTTTAAAGTAGAGATACAGCTCATTACCCATCGACTCAACCACATCAAGCCTGTGCGTTTGAGTATTCACTTCCGCCAGCGGCGCATCGTGATTAGCCAGTTGAATGTGCTCTGGACGAACACCAAACCATACCCACTCACCCATCTTTTCACGAGCGATAATCTGCTTGTCTTGTGGCAGTGTCCAACGAGTCCCACTTTCAGAGACCACGTTCATCACGCCATCAATCTCATCCAATCTCACCTTGAGAAGATTCATCGCTGGCGAACCAATAAAGCCTGCGACAAACTTGTTTGCTGGGTACTGATAAAGGTTCATTGGCGTATCGACTTGCATAATCTCACCTTGATTCAACACACAGATGCGATCGCCAAGGGTCATGGCTTCCACCTGATCGTGTGTCACATAGATCATGGTGGCGTTCTGCCCTTCTTGCTTCAGGTTATTGTGCAGCTGTGCAATGCTGACACGAGTCGAAACACGCAGCTTTGCATCCAAGTTAGACAAGGGCTCGTCAAACAAAAACACATCTGGCTTACGCACCATCGCACGGCCAAGCGCCACACGCTGCCTTTGACCACCCGACATTTCACCCGGCTTATTATTTAGCAGATGTTCAATATCCAGAGTCTTGGCTGCATCTTCAATTCGCTCATTGATTTCATGCTTTGGCAGCTTCTGTTGCTTCAGGCCAAAAGCCATGTTTTCGTACACCGACATGTGCGGATAAAGCGCGTAGTTCTGAAACACCATCGAGATACCACGATCTTTAGGTGGCAATTCGTTTACACGCTTATCGCCAATGTAGACATCACCTTCTGAGATATCTTCAAGGCCTGCGATCATGCGAAGTGTCGTGGATTTTGCGCAGCCAGACGGCCCAACAAACACCATGAACTCACCTTCGCGAATATTCAGATCGACACCGTGCACAGCCTTAAAACCATTTGGGTAGGTTTTTTCTACCCCTCTCAGTGTGACTTCAGCCATAACCTGTCCTTAAATCAATTCGTTAAATACTATCTTTGCAATCTGTCGTGGACGTTTTAGCCACGTTCTTGCAGTTGATTGAGCTCAAAATGGGCAACCGATGCGATAACCAGATCCGCTACTGGTTCTAATTCGCTGTGTTGAGCCGTACCCGTCAGCACACCAACATTGCTTGCGCCTGCATTGCGGCCAAATTCCATATCTGAAACCGTGTCACCAAACATGATCACTTCATGTGGCTCAATACCGCATTGCTCACAGAAGGCATTGAGTAGTGCCGGCGCTGGTTTAGGTTCGATATCGCCATCAGAATAACCAACATAATCGAACATCTCGCTCAAACCCGATTGCTCCAGTGTGTAGATGGTCGAGTCTTTGGTGTCTGCGGTCGCGATACCTAAAATCATGCCTTGCTGCTTAAACAGGTCAAGCTTTTCAGCCACACCCGGCAGGGCTTCAATCCAGCTTGGGTTCTCTTCCACTTCATCATTGAAAGCGGCTTTGGTCACCTTAGTGAATTCAGTGAGCGAGACATTCGGTTGCAGCATGTTGAACCACGCTGTTGCGGTATCTTCCACTGGATTTGAGGCTAATAGTCCATAGTTATCAACCACATCACCTTCAACACCGATGGCCAAGAGTAACTCAACAGGTGTGACAGTTTGATTACCTTGGTGTTGGTCACTGTAAGATTTCACACGCTCACAAGCACCACGAGAAACGTTAAGCCACATCTTGTGGAACTCTAACAATGTGCCGTCTTTATCAAATAACATCGCCTTAAACTTCATCACGGCTCATTCGCTCCATTAGTTCTCCCCAAGTACGCACTAGGGGTTGGTTAAATTCTGGTTGTTTGCCGTCGAATACGGCGTTGATGCAGCCTTCAAACTCACGTTCGTCAGATACGGGTTGAGGGCTGTTGATTAATGCAGAAGAAAGTTCTCCACGACGGATATCCACTCGACACCAACGGTAGCCTTCATCAATATGGATACTTTGTAGCTCATCACTCAAAACGATTCGGTCAATAATCTCGCCATCGACCACGCACTCAGCGTAGTAAGGGTTTTCTGAATCAGTAACTGCAATACGGTAACTAAGTGCCTGTCCTTGAGAGTCATTACCCGGTAGCAAGTCGCCTAAGTTGATGTCAAACTTCAGGCCACAGCGGCGCTCTAGGTAAACTTGCCCATTACGCAAACCAGACAAGATGCCTTCGCCGCTCAAACCATGGCTGTAAACGAAAGTTGATGGGTCACCGTAGATAGAAGGTTCATCCGATTTTGGATTGCGTTCATGGGGTTCAAGGTGTGAATCACTGCCGCCAATCGCCGTAATGCGTTGGCCACAATTCCACATGTCATTGAGAACCAATAACGCCTCTTCGGTCGCTTTTGGCGAGGTCGACCACGTTGGGTCGCAGGACACTTCAAACGTAGACACTTGGCTGAGATCCACTTGATCGTAATGCCAATGCCACGGCTTCATCATCGGGTGATTAATGCCAAGGGAACTGTGTCCACTTTTAGCTAAACTCAATCCCGCTTCCATGGTCGCTTGGCTGCTGTGTTCAACGTCTCTCAGGTCTAAAGACTTAACTGGGCCATGTACATTAAAGTGTCCGAGATCGGTTGTGACTTCTAACGCGGGTAAGAACAAACACTGTGTTGAAACGGGCAGCTTAGGCTGGCAAATGTTGTGCTCAGTGAAGAAGAAAAAATCGAGCCCTTGAGATTCAACAATATCTTTAGCCGCAGCCAAGGTATTGTGACCATCAGAAAGCTGAGTGTGAGCGTGTAAGTCGCCACGATACCAGCGAGAATCAGAACTCAGCATGTGGCTGTAATCGAACTCGATATCATGTTCACTTGTCACCGTTGGGTTCAGTTCTAGCTCAATATCGTTATTCACTAACTCATCAGAGCAAAGAACATCCACTTGATACTGCATCGCGCGCTCAGTGCGAAACTCACCTTCAAGGTTATAAAGTTCTAAGAACCACTCGCCCGGCGGGGTCACACCATCAATCGCGCCTAAGCCAGAGTTTTCCGGTTGGATAGTGAGTGACTTGTGCGCCTTTTCAAACAACACCTTGCCACGAAATGCTTGGTTGGCATCGTATGCCGCAGCGTATAAGAATCCTTTTTTCACCGTCGTACCAGTAATGGTTACGCAGTGAGAACCTGCTGGTACATCAAAGGGGATACGTACTCTGCCAAACGGCAGTTCACCTTGAAATTGGGTCATTGTCTTCACCAAATTCGTCCTAATTGAAGGACTGGGTCAAAAAGAGGCCCACCCGAGTAGATGGGCCTTTATGCATGCAAAGATAGTGTTAATCCACTTTGCAGATTAAGAACGATTCGCTCGGTCTAGTGCACGTTGCGCTTTCTTAGCCGCTTGTTTTAGCGCTTTGTCAGCAGGCACGTTTTGGATTTGAATCTGGTCTGCAGCCACCTTCAGCGCATCCATAATCTTACCGTTGGTAGGGTCAAGGAAATCTTTGGTCGCCGTGTTTGCTTGCTTCAACGGAATCAGAGCTTGTGGGTTGTCTTTGGTGAACGCTTGGTATTCTGGAACTTCAGAAACACTGTTGCGCACAGGGATGTAGCCCGTAAACATCGACCATGCTGCCGTGTTTTTCGCGTTGGTGTAGAACTCAACAAACTCAAATGCACCTTTCGCTGCTGCGTCATCTGTGCCTTTTGGCATTACGTAAACCAGCGCACCCGCTTGTGGCGCAGAAGGGTTTGAACCCCAACCCGGCTGTGTAGTTGCTGAAAGCTTAGTGAAGTCCAAGTCACCTTGGTCACCTGATGAACCGGTATAGCCCAATGCGTTGTCTTTCATCACGTCATCAATGGTTTTGTACCAGTATTCCCAGCCTTGACCGCCGTAGTGAATACGCATGATTTGATCGTCGTGGATCCACTTACGGAAACTGTCCCACACCTCAACCCATTCAGCTGAATCGATTAGCACTGTTTTGCCATCATCACTGATGATCTTCGCACCGTTAGAGAAAGCCGCGTCAATCATGTTGTCTTGGCCCCACATCGGCTCCCAGCCGTAAAAGGTCACGTTGCCTTTGTCATCACGTTGAGTAACTTTCTCCGCGACTTTAGCCACGCCTTGCCATGTGTTTAGGTCTTGCTCGGTAAAGCCGTTATCTGCCAATACCTGCTTGTTGTAGTAAAACACTTGAGTCGTACCGTAAGCAGGTAAGCCGATGATGGTGCCGTCGTCTGCCGTCACTTGGTCTTTAAACGCGCCAATGAAATCAGAGAAGTTGAACTCTTCATCCATGAACGGCGTTAGGTCACGGCTCAGACCACGCCCGTGCATCGCTTCCGCACGACCTGAATCTAATAGCACAAGTTCAGGTGCCGTTTTCGACGCTAAACCAGCTTGCAGCTTCTGGTAGGTTTCCGTGTAGTTACCTTGCAATGCAGGCTTCACCACATACTCATCTTGGCTCGCGTTGAACTCTTCGATGAGCTTAGTCATCATTTGCTGTGGCTTAGTACCACCGGAATACCAAAAGTTAACTTCGGTTGCCGCAAGAACACTGCTAGAGAACATCGACGCGCTTGCTGCGCCAGCACACACTAGTGCGAGAGTTTTTAGTTTCATTTCCGTTTACTCTTTTACGCCGTTATCGGCGATACCTGAAAGAATCGTCTTTTGACAAATGACGAATAGAATTAACAAAGGCAATACTGCAATGGTGCTCGCCGCCATAATTTGCGACCAGTTCAACCCATAGTTACCTTCGGCAATAAAGTAGTGACGAATACCAGTAGCGATCAGATTTAAATCCTGAGTCGTAATCACCAGGCTTGGCCACATGTAGCTGTTGTAATTGGTAATAAAAGTGATGAGGAACAGTGTTGCGACTGCTGCTCGGCATTGCGGTAAGATGATTGCCCATAAGATCTTGAGCTCACCTGCACCATCAATTCGTGCCGCTTCAATCAGCGACGGATGCACCTTGATAAACACTTGGCGTAGATAAAACACACCGAAAACCGACGCCGCGTTCGACGCAACTAAGCCCATGTGTGAATCCAACAAACCCAGTTTTGCCAAAGTGATGTAAGACGGAATGTAAGTCACTGCACCCGGCAGCATGTAACAGCCCATCACGATGAAATAGAGCACGGTCTTCGAGCGAAACTTCAGCTGAGTCAGCGCGTATGCAAACATCGCGGAATTCACAATCACCAACAGAGTCGTGAACAAAGCCACGCTAAAGCTGTTGAAGATGTACAAGCCAAACGGCGCGCTGTGGAAGGTTTCGACAAAGGTCTCCCAGCGAAACTGCTCTGGAATCAAATCCAGAGGGTTAGCAAAGATCTCATCATTGGTTTTCAGCGAACCAGACAGCATCCATAAGAACGGGAACACCATGATGGTTCCGCAGGTTGCCAAAAACAGGTGCTTCGCAAGTGCGATAAACGAACGGCGATCCACTGAGGTTTTCTTTGACGCAACCTCTGACTTCGCCACTTTGGCTTGAGCTCTAACTTTGGTTTTCGCTGCACTCTGATTCAATACTTGATTGGCATCCAATACTTGCGTGGTCATAATTCTGTCCTTTCAAAAATCGACTAGTAGTACACCCAGCGCTTGCCGATGTAGGTATTAATAAGTGCCAACAATCCAGTAATCAGGAATATCACTAACGATGTCGCGGCCGCGGGCCCCATTTCGTAACGTTCGAACGCTTGTTGGTAGAACAAGTACAACAAGGTACGTGTCTCACCACCCGGCCCGCCCTGCGTTAAGATCTGGAACTGATCGAACGCTTGCATTGCCGTGATAATGTTGACCACTACCAAGAAGAATGTGGTTGGTGAAATCAGTGGCAGCGTTATCTTCAAAAAGCGCGTTAAGCTGCTGCAACCATCAATCAAAGAAGCCTCATACAGTGATTCTGGGATCTTGTTAAGTGCACTAATGTAGAACAGCATCGTCCAACCAATCGCCTGCCAAACTGTCACGATAATCACCGCAACCAAGGCTGTGTTTCCGTTCTCTAACCATGGAATCGCACTAAACCCTGCAGACTCCAATAAGTGGTTTGCCAAACCCGATTTGGTCTCGAATACCCAAGACCACACAATCGACACTGCCACCGTTGGCGTGATCCAAGGGGAGAAGATCACCGCGCGATAAAACTGGCTACCCTTGAAGTTTTTGTGCAGCAGCATGGCAAACACAAGGCCAAGAAGGATGGTGGGAATCACCACACCAACCGAAAACCAAAACGTATTGAGCATCGCTTGGATGAACTCGTAATCCTCAACCATGTACTCGTAATTTTCTAAACCGATGAACGAATAATCTGGCGAGATGTAATCCCAGTCGGTGAAGCTGATGTAAATCGAATAACCAAATGGTACGAGCCAAAAAGTAAACAGTGGCACCAACAACGGTGCAGTAAATAGCAGTACCTTTAAGCGGTTTTTCATTGGTTCTGAGAAAGCACTCATGGTGACCTCGTCCTTATTTGTATGCGGTTAAATTAAGGGGTTTGTGTGACAGGTTAGTAAGAGCGCCCTTCATTTTTTTTATGGCTACCCATTAGAAAATCTTTCTTCCAGTTCACCGTCTTCCATCTGGTGATAAAGCCAATCACAAAAGAAATTCACCTTGGCACTGCGTCGGTGTTTAGTAATCAAATAGTGGGCAGATTCAGCAGGCATTGAGGACTCTGTCGCCAGAACCAGATCGTTTTTCTCTAACAGCTCAGACACCGCAAGCGAACGCACCAACAACACGCCAATGCCATGTTTGACCGCTTCTAAGGCGTGCAAAGAATTACTCACCTCCAATAACACCTTCGGTAGGGTCATCTCGAATTGGTTGTGACTCAACCATTGCAGCCAGTTCTCTCGGTAGCCTTTTACTTGCACGGTCGGCAGAGCAGAAAAATCATGCTCAACCAAGGAGTCTTGATATTGGTTTTTAAAGTCTGGGCTACACACCAACTGCCAATGCTCTTGAAAGAGTCGCTCACTATGAGTGTCTTCGCTTTCGACCTTGCCATTGGTCAGTTCAATATCGACATTCTGACAAGGGTTGGTTGATGGCCAGTCCACCAGCTGAATATCGAGCCTGATAAAAGGGTATTTTTGATAAAAAGATGGCAAGCGAGGCAGCAGCCAGTTATGGCAAAAGGTGTGATTAACGCGCAGGCTCAACACGTCGGTTTCTTTTTCCCCGAAGAGGATTTGAGTCTGTAATTTCAGGTGTGCTAATGAACCCGCAACAATCGGTTGATAGTGCTGGGCAGCTGACGTCAGCTTTACGCCTTTGGAGCTTCGCTCAAACAATGTGGTATCGAGAAAGGTTTCTAAACTTTTAAGCTGCTGACTCACCGCAGCTTGGGTAACACAAAGCTCGCGCGCAGCAGCGCCAATAGAACCGAGGCGGGCAACAGCTTCGAACGCAACAAGGGCACGTAGAGGGGGTAACATGGCTTCACCTGATTGAAATAAAAGTGAAAAATACTTCAGGCAGGTTTCAGTTTTTTGCGCTTACGGTTACAGATTAATGACGAAGGGACGTTGATCAGAGATTTATGATCAACGTCCCTTTTCTTCTACTCTTATTTTTATGCGTTAGGCCTGAACTCGCATTAAGCCTATCTATTCTTTGATATAGAGGTCCTTAGAATAGATACGCCCTTCCACGTTGTTCTTCGCAAAGCCGCCAACACTTGGTCGCACTAGGCGAGCCTGCATGTAGTAATAAATTGGCGCGATAGGCATATCTTTAGCCAGTAACTGCTCGGCTTGATCATAGAAACCTTGGCGATCTTGCTCATTGGTTGCTGACAGTGCGCTGTCCATTGCAGCGTCGTACTTGTCATTGTTGTAACGAGCAAAGTTACCTGAAGATTCAGAACGCAATAAGCTCAAGAAGGTCGACGCTTCATTGTAATCGCCACACCAAGAAGCACGCATCACATCGAAGTCACCTTGGCGACGTGATACTAGGTAAGACTTCCACTCTTGGTTTTCAAGTTCAACTTGCGCGCCTAGGTTGCCTTTGAGCATTGAAGCGATGGCCACTGCAATCGACTTGTTCGATTCGCTGGTGTTGTAAAGCAGTTTGAAATCCAACGGGTTAGACGCATCGTAGCCCGCTTCTTTCAGCAGCTCTTTTGCTTTTTGATCACGTTCCTTTTGAGTCCAAGTACTGTATTCAGGTTGTGTCGCATCAAAACCAGCCGTGTACTCATGAGCAAAGGTATAAGCCGGTAAGTTGCCCACCTGAGTCACACCATTGGTGATAACGTCACGCATCATAGAATAAGAGACAGCTTTACGTACTCGCGCATCATCAAAAGGTGGTCGCGTAGTATTGAATGCGTAGTAGTAAGTACACAGCAAAGGCACTGCGGTAAACGCATCTTGGTATTTGGTTTTTAGCTGCTGCGCCATATGTGTCGGCACGTCCGAAGTAATATCGACCTCGCCCACAGCATAACGGTTAATCGAGGCATTCTGGTTCTCAAACGGAATGTAAGTCACTTCGGTTAAATGCGTATCTGAACTGTCCCAATATTTCGGGTTCTTCTTCAGCTCAATGCGCTCGTTCACCACCCACTCGTCTAGCACAAATGCTCCATTACCAACAAATTGCTTAGGGTCGCTCCACGGCTTGTCGCTACTTTCTAGGGTTGCTTTGTGCACTGGCATCATGGATGTGTGGCCTGTCATCGCCACAAAGTAAGGCACTTTACTATCGAGTTCGAACTTCACCGTGTGTTTATCGACTGCAGAGATACCTAACTCTTCAACGGGCTTTTTGCCTTCGGCTACGTCAGCAATGTTGTTGATTTGAGTAAGCTTGAGATACCAAACATTTGGCGATGCCGTTTTAGGATCGACCGCGCGTCTTATCGCATACACGAAATCATCGGCCGTCACCGGATCGCCATTCGACCATTTCGCGTCTTTACGTAGGTGGAATACAAACGTCTGGTTGTCTTCGGTTTCCCAAGACTGTGCAACACCTGGGGTGATATTGCCATCGCGATCTTGAATCACTAAACCTTCAAATAGGTCACGTAGAATGTGCATTTCTGGCAGGCCTTCTGCTTTCGCAGGGTCAAGCGTCGCCGCTTCTGCATCGTTAGCACGAACTAAATGTTGTTCTTTCGCCAGAGAAGTTCCCGCAGGCAATGTGTCAGCAACGGCAGTTACTGAGATAAAAGGGGTCAATAGAGATGAAATGAGTAAAGCCGTTGAATGTTTTTTAAAATCCATGTTTGTTTGCTCTCCTAGCCTATCTTTGAAGCAAGTAATAAAATTAACAATGCGACGGTTGACGAGTTTTGACGCTATGGTTTATTTAAAGGGGTTCATCTAATGGACTTAGTTAATGATTAATATAGCCAATAGTGAATACTTGATAGTACTTGATCAATCAGGAGATTAAGGTGAGTTTAATTCCAAGAACGGAAAGAGCTGCGTTTTCGATAAAGCCGCTGTCATATGGAAAATCGGTGTTGGGTGCGCCTTTGCTCTATTTCCCCGCACAAGTAGAAAGCGAATCTCGCGGGCTGATTTTAGCAGGCACACACGGCGATGAAACCGCTTCAATCGCAGGTTTGTCTTGCGCCCTAAGAAGCTTGCCAGCGGCCAACTTGAGACACGATGTGATCCTGTCGATGAACCCAGATGGCAATCAATTAGGCACTCGCGCCAACGCCAACCAAGTCGATCTGAACCGCGCCTTCCCAACTCAAAACTGGACAGAAAACGGCACCGTGTATCGCTGGAGCTCTCACACCCCAGTCAGAGATGTAAAAGTGAAAACCGGGCAAGCCGAACAACTTGAACCTGAAGTGCAATCGCTCATAAACCTCATCGAACAACGCCAACCTAAATTCGTCATTTCTTTCCACGAGCCGCTCGCCATGGTCGACGATCCCACTCAATCGGAACTCGCCATTTGGCTAGGCAAGCAATTCAACCTGCCGCTCGTCGAAGACGTCGATTACGAAACCCCAGGCTCATTCGGCACATGGTGTCAGGAAAGAAACCTACCGTGCATTACTGTAGAACTACCGCCCGTTTCTGCGGATTTAACTATAGAGAAGTATTTGGATGCGTTTGTGGCAGTGTTGGGGGGGGGGAAGTTAGCGCAACTCATTTTTGGACAAAACCTTGCCAGTGTTTTTTCTAAATTAGAAAACCATCAATAACTACAGGTATGGCAAATTTACTTGTGAAGTGCTAGTGCGGTGAGTAGCATCGCGCTAGCAAAAGTATTGGGTTAGGTGCGCACTAAGTGCCGTTATGGTAAATCACCATCAGAAAGATGTCCCATATTAGTACAAGGTGCTACACGCAAAACCGTCGTTAAACATCTGTTTTTATTTGTATATTTTGCTCTTTCAATTTTTGAACGAATGGAGCAAATTTTGTGTTAACTACTGCGCCCGAGTTAGCTGAACCAAACGAAGATACCGAATAAGTATCTATTTGGATGACTTTCATTTTTACATCTTTGCCTTGAGAGACCTTCACAAAATCGGAGAGTGGCATTACAAGTCTACGAGTTGACCAATCACCATACTTAGTTAATTTGCTGGCCTCTTTTACATTTTCGATGATTTGACCATCAACATTAAATGCAACTCCCATGACATTTGTAATGCCACTCACACCGACTTCAAGAAAGACCACATTGGGAAATTTTTGATTCCATTGAAAACCTAAAGTGTGCCATCCTTCAGATAAGCTAGAGGAGGCGCTAACAGGGGGCTGCTCAATACGAAGTGAACCATCAAATTGATCCTGATAGATAGACACAGAAGGTGTCATTTTGTCATTGAAACCTGCACATCCAGAAATCAAAGAAAATACAATTGCGAAAAAAGCTATCTTACTACTCATCTCTCACCTTTATTATAAATCATTGATATTATTATTAAATATAGCTCAATATCGATTCTAGTTTTTTCTTTGCTAATCCCTCAGCTAAATCTTTACTGACTTTAGCGATAGTAGAAAAACTAGCTTCTTTGAAATCACTTTTGATTGAATTCCAAACACTTTCGTCACGAAGGTTGTCGATGAACTCGTGACCATCCCAAGTTAGCTTATAAATACGAACGAATGGTGGTTCAATTCCTCCTAACTCTTTACTTATCGAACCCTCGACTAGCCCTTTCTCAACAAGTAGAGCCTCATGATATCGAACCACACCACCATCATACTTATCGAGTTTATAGTCATTCGGACTTTCTTCTATCGCGAGTAATAAGCTGCGAATTAATTCCATATCTCGCTTCAAAGTAACTCTCCAGTAATCAAATAAGCGCATATTGTAATGCATTGACACATCAACATAAAGTCGGTGTTCATTATTCCTATTATGTTCAATCGGCGTGACTCCGTAACGAAGAACGGCTCCCAATTGGGAGCCGTTCTTGTGTCTAAATCTGGGTTCGCACACCAGTACAATGTTCAATACTATTCTACTGACATATTCATGTTTTGTTTGTTTTTGGTTTCTGCAAAATTCACAACGACACCATTTTCTAACAAGATATCAATCGTGTGCGTTGTGATATCGGATGTTGTTTTCATTGTAAAAGCTTGGGATGAAGCACTACCTCCAGTATAAGAATACACCCACTTTTCACCAGTTTCGCTGATTACTGTTTTTATAGACGGTTCACCAAAAATTCTGATTAGATCATTCTTAGTTGTCACCTTTTTCTCTATTTGAGAAACCTGTTCTTCAGTAAACTTTGTTCCATAATCTGCATATTTCGGAGCATTCCGCTCAGTCATTTCGGGATTATCCGATCACCGAAATACGCAGCTATCTGGGTGTGGTTTGTGTGGTGTAATGCGCTCTACGTCGATTTTAGAGCCTCTAGCATTGATTTTTAATAGCTAAGTAGCGCATTTAACATAAGGGGCATTTCACGCACTTATTCCCACTGCTTTGTTGATGCCTGATCGAGCATTTTGAGATGACCTATTGCCATTGCTGAGGATGAGAAATATTTTATCGCTCTTTCTCTCATTTTTTTCTTATTTAGCTGATGGGTAAGTGACATCGCTTTGATAAATTCGTCTTCATTCTCACACAGAAACCCTGTTTCACCATGTACTATCAATTCACTCATTGCCCCCCTGTTGTATGCTATTACAGGTGTTCCTGATAGCATTGCTTCAATAATTGTTAGCCCAAAAGGTTCTTCCCAAGATATTGGAACAAGTAATGCTTTTGCGTTTCTTAACAAGTCTTTTTTAAAATCACCATTCACAAATCCAACTGGTGTAATTAATGGATGCCATTTAAACCATGTTTCTGGTGAGCCTAGTCGGTGTCCGCCAGCCACAATCAAATTTGATTTTGTTTTCTTTGCTACTTTTATTGCTGTCTGTATTCCTTTTTTACTTCTTTTTACTTTGGCTAAAAAAAGAAAGTATCCTTTTTTTTGTTCGTTATATTCAAATTCTGATTCTGGGATTCCATTATAGATGTAATTAAAATTAATTTTATTTTTATTATATTTAGACTGAGATGCGTGGCTTTTTGATACAAACACAGTATTACACTGAATTCCATCTCCTGCGTGGCAGATAGATATAAAGTTTTTATATCTATCTCGTAACTTAAATATTATTTCCGTGGATAATCCTCCATGATATTCTATGTCTGTAATATCTTTTGGGATTAATGTTGAAAGTTTTTGTAAATTACATTTCGCTTCATCTGTCAATGTAATGTGAGTATATTGTTTTGTTGAGTAACCTTCTGGAGACAATACATATATTTTAAATCCCATATTGGATTGTTCTTTTGCTAACCAATCAACCAATCGGTTTGCACCACCACTATTTTTATTTGGTGGTAATGGCTGGGAGTGTATGTGAAGAATACATCTAGTCATGCTTTTTATCCTCTAACGAAAATAGAAGTCTATCACGTTCATTTTTTAAATAAGAATCCAACATTAATAGGATCTTTTGTTTGTACTCGTCATTTTTTGACATCCTATCTAATACCATCGTCCCTAAAAGAATCTTTCGTCTTGTGTCATTCTTTCTGTTTTGAGCTTTAACTCGTTGTGCCTCTTTTTGTATCTGCTCTTTCAGTTGCTCTTGTTTTCGCTTTAGCTTTTCTAGTTTTGTTGTCATGGTCAAATCCTGTTGTTGATACTTGGGTATTTTACCATCACAATGCTGTGAAAACACATTTCTGATTATGAGGAAATGCGCACTTATACATCGTACCGATGTGTGCGAAATCACTTCGTGATTATCCGATCACTTAGAGTAAAAATAAGAAGAGAGAAAAAAGGTAGGATCTGGTGATCGGAATAAACCGAAACAGGCGATCGCAATCACCGAAATACGCACATAATCAACATTGGATGTATACACACAAGCTGACAACATCGAGGTTGCTAAGAGTAAAAATATCACTCTGAATTTTGCCATTTTTTTCATATCAGAGCTAAAAACGCTAAAAAATTAAGGCATAGATAATAACAAAGTTAGTGCATAAACTAGGTGTTCATTATTCCTATTATGGTAAATGTGCGCGTTTGCTATCAGAAACAGCCCTCAGACCACCTCAAACGCTCTTAGCGAAGATTTTAGACACTTGATCAAGGCGGTATGCTTCCATAACGCCTTGTAGGTTTGTGACGCTTTAAGATCGGTTTGTAGAGCAAAAGTCATCGAGTTGCTTTGAACTAAGAACTGCACTCTGATACCCAGTTTACGTTCTTTTTGAGTTTGGGTGTCAGATTAGTTCTATTAGGCCAAAAACCACTCGACTGTGAATGCAGACTTTTTGGCTAAACCAATTTAGGGGCAAAAGCGAGTTAGCCCCTAATGACTCACCGACGTCGAAAACAAGTTAATAATCACGACGCCCACCAAAATCAAAGCGATACCGATGATCGCAAAGATATCGAGTTTTTGCCCGTAGACCAGCCAAGACAGCGCTGCGACTAGCACTATTCCTGCCCCACACCAAACCGCATATGCCACACCTAAAGACATAGTTTGAACCGTGAGAGACAACAGATAGAAAGCAAAGCCATAACCGACTAGCACTGCGGCAGTCGCGGGCAAAGAAGTAAATTGCTGCGTTTTAGGCAATAGAGAAGTCGCGACAACTTCAAATACAATGGCAAGTGACAGCATCACAGGAGGCGAGAGAGATAAAAGCATGTTTAAGTCCACAACAATAAAATACGGCGCTCAGAATATTGTAGTTTTATTTCCGATTCATGCGATTTTCAGCAAGTAATTATTATGATGCACCTTAAAAATTCTTAGGTGTAATTCTCGATTAAACCTACGCTTAGACAAAAAAAGAGCCCACTAATTCGTGGCTAGCAGACCCTTCATCAATCTAATCATCTAATCGGCAAAAGCGCTTAATTTGCAGACGTTGAGCCTCTTAGGATATCGCGCTTCACTTCACCTTTAAGATCGGTCAGGGTTTGCTGGTCGATATCAATCAAGAAGTGGTCACTTGCTTGGCCTGTTGCGAATTTTTCAAGAATCACGAACAAGCTACCGAAACGAGAGCGGAATACCTCTCCCACTGTATATTGGCCAAGATCACCTAGCTCTGAATCCACTGTGCCATCAAACTCGGCAAGCTCGCGGCTTAGCAGTTCGTATTGGCGTAGTTGTGTTTCACCGATATCACGGAACGCCAGTTCGTCTGCATTACGTAGTCGGTAGAAATCGGTTGCTAGTAGCTCACCACTCCACTCTGCAAAGTCAGCTAAGCTTAACCCCTCAGTAGTTGCCAAAACCTCAGCTTCTACTTTGGCTGCCTGCCAATCTTTCTGGAACTGTTCCTCATCAACGACACCATTTGCAGTGCAGCCTTCAACTGGATAACCCAACTTGTCAGCTAATTGACAAACCGTGAACTGCGTTTCTAGTTGAGACATGATCATCATCTCTTCACCGTTCATGTGCATGATCATTTCACGCATTTCGATTGGCCAATCACTAGGAAGGAAACGCAAGCGCGTTAATTCACGGATATGCCAGTCGGTGAGTTCATAGTAACTCTTTGAATCAAGAATATTGATATCCCATATCTTAGCTTCTTCTTCCTCATTACTTGCGTTTGCTGTTAAGTACTCATGCTCTTCTTCGTAGTGACTAAATAGTTCGTTGTAACGTTCAACTTGATCGATAACCACAGTTTCAACTTCGATTTGGTTATCAGGGCGAATGTTCAGCAGCTTGTAAGCTGGGATGTAACCCGCTAACGATGGCGCTTGGATATTAAAGAGCGTGTGCTGAACACCATCGATATTGAAGCTTTTCTTACCAGTATCGTTAAAGTGCATATGACCGCCAACGTGGATATTCAATCCTGTTGCAGCAAGTGTACGACTAGTATTATCATCTGGTTCACGAGCCAGTTGATGGCTTCCTTCACCAAACAGATCTTCAATCTCTTCAGAGGCACCGTTGTAGAAATCTGTCATTGGGAAGTGCGAGAAGGAAACAAGCGTCTTATTCTGCTCTTTGGCTGCTTTTACTACATCAGAGATCCAATCGATCACATGTTCTTTGTGAGTCAGCATCATGTTGTAGCCAGCGCTGCTTGATCCATCAAACGTGTTTCCGTCTACAGAGCTATCAGACGAATTTTCTTTAGGGCGATAAACATTCGCGTCAATGGCCAACAGCCACAAGCCTTTGACTGGCTCGACTAAGTAACTGGTATCCGGCACTTCAGAACAACTTGAGTAGCCATTCTCTTTATAACTACCACCTGTTCCTTCATAACAGATCTCGTACATGCGCTTATCAAAAGCTGCTTCTTCTTTCGCTAATTCATAGCTGTAGTTGGTACGAGCTTGCGCACTGCTATAAGGGGTTTCAAAGTAGAGATAATCTTGCTGAGGGTAGAAGCCGTGAGTACCAAGGATACTCATGATCTCTTCATAGCCCCACTCACGCACTTCTTCAGTACAGATGGTTGCTAGGTTATCGCCGTCACCGGGAATGGTTGTCCACTCATCTTCATAGCCAACACACTCTTCCTTACCCCGACTATAAATACGTTGGTTCTTACCCCCTTCTCCCAAAAAGTCCGACTTACCCGCAGGTATAGTAAATGGCCTCACTGGATCGTGGTTGCCAGGCGCTGCAAAAAACTCAAGGCCGTACGTGTCACGATAGTGGTCAAAAATGCTCACTAATCCACGCATATGTACTGGCTGACCGTCGTCACTGAAGTCCCCCGGCAGTGCTACGTACTTCACTCCGCGCTCAACCACATCATCAAGCGCTGCGATCATCGCGAAATAGTTTTCGTTGAATAGACGGGTAGAGTTCATCTGAGACTCCATCGTTCTGATCGTTGCATTCTTACCACTGATTGCATTCGGCAACCCTGCGAACGAGCCATCCTGAAAATCACCGTAAACATCATGGAAATGGATATCAGGCATGAACGCCACTTGCACTGCGCTATCCATATTGCCGCTGTCATCACTTGGCGAACTTGAATTGCAACCGACCAAAGCTGTTGCTATCAAGCCTGACAGTACGGTCAATGTACTCTTTTTCATTTTCTCTTCCCAAAAAGTTAGAACTCAAAATTTGGCGAGGAGATTAGGTGAGAAAAATGACACTATTGTTTCTGATATCTTACAAAACGTCGCATACAGAGTGCTTATGCGACATTGCTTCAATCCTTAAAATTCAATTAGTTAGTAATGATCATGAGTATTGATGACTCTATCGTACGAATCAGTTATTAATATATAAGCCGCCATAAGACAACCCCTCAAACATCAATGACAACTATGCATTCCGACTATTTGAATAAGTAGCCCTCCATCAAAAACCGGCTCGATCCGAATAAAGTAATCACAGGGAAAACAGATCAGCTCTCCATACTTATTATTACAAATACGTAATAATCATTTTCTATTTAAGGGGATTATCAAAACATGCACTCACACCTATACTAGCTCCAACAAAACGAGAGAGCGGAAACAATTAAGCTCAACTACGCTTAACGGGTTGAATTTAATTGCACAGTTATCCGCTGTACTGACATATAGGAAACATCCAATGACAATCGAAATTAAACCTGGTCAAACGCATATCAAATCAAAAGCAATGGTTGCATGGGCAGCTGGCGAGCCACTAAAAATGGAAGAAGTTGATGTACAACTTCCTAAAGCTGGTGAGGTTCTAGTTCGCATCGTTGCTACTGGTGTTTGTCACACTGACGCATTCACATTATCAGGTGACGATCCAGAAGGTATCTTCCCTTCAATTCTTGGTCACGAAGGTGGCGGTATCGTTGAGATGATCGGCGAAGGCGTTACAAGTGTTGAGATTGGCGACCACGTTATCCCACTTTACACAGCTGAATGTGGCGAATGTAAGTTCTGTAAATCTGGTAAAACTAACCTATGCCAAGCCGTTCGTGAAACGCAAGGTAAAGGCCTAATGCCAGACGGTACAAGCCGCTTCTCTATCAATGGCGAAACAATTTTCCATTACATGGGTTGCTCTACTTTCTCTGAGTACACTGTACTTCCAGAAATCTCTCTAGCGAAAGTAAGCAAAGAAGCACCACTTGAAGAAGTTTGTCTTCTGGGTTGTGGTGTAACAACAGGCATGGGCGCGGTACTTAACACAGCTAAAGTTGAAAAAGGCGACAACGTTGCTGTATTCGGCCTAGGCGGTATCGGTCTTTCTGCAATCATTGGTGCTCGCATGGCTGGTGCTAACCGCATCATCGGTGTTGACATCAACGAGAGCAAATTCGAGCTAGCAAAACAGCTTGGCGCGACTGACTGCATCAACCCAACTAAGTTCGACAAGCCAATCCAAGATGTTATCGTTGAGATGACAGACGGCGGTGTTGAGTACTCTTTCGAGTGTATCGGTAACGTAAACGTGATGCGTCAAGCGCTTGAGTGCTGTCACAAAGGTTGGGGCGAATCAGTCATCATTGGTGTTGCAGGTGCTGGCCAAGAGATCGCAACTCGTCCATTCCAACTAGTGACTGGTCGTGTATGGCGTGGCTCTGCTTTCGGTGGTGTTAAAGGCCGCTCTGAGCTTCCAGAAATCGTAAACCGTTACATGGCGGGTGAGTTTGGCCTTCAAGAGTTCATCACTCATACAATGGGTCTGCAAGACGTAAACGAAGCATTCGACCTAATGCACAAAGGTGAATCTATCCGTACTGTTCTACACATGGATAAGTAACACATCTTGGCCTCGATTCTTTCGAGCATCGAGGCCACAGCTACAAATGAATAGCAACAAACTGTCTTCACCACCTCCTGCCCGGTGGGTGGTGAAACTTTATGTAATATAGACAAATTTACTCCCAAACCATCAACCTAACGGAGCACAATAGATGACAATCGAAAACATTAGCCAAGCAAAGGTTGCTGGTGGTTGGCACAAACAATACACCCACTTTTCTGCAACGCTTGACTGCAACATGCGTTTTGCGATTTTCTTGCCACCTAACGCAAGCAAAGAAAACCCAGTTCCTGTTTTGTATTGGTTGTCAGGCTTAACCTGTACCGATGAAAACTTCATGCAAAAAGCCGGCGCTTTCAAAGCCGCGGCTGAGCAAGGCATCGCGATTGTTGCACCAGACACTAGCCCACGTGGTGAAGGTGTTGCCGACGATGAAAATTACGATCTCGGCCAAGGTGCAGGCTTCTATGTGAATGCCACTCAAGCGCCATGGGACAGCCATTACCACATGTACGATTACGTGGTAACAGAGCTCCCTGCATTAATTGAGTCGTTCTTCCCTGTTACATCCGTAAAATCGATTTCTGGTCACAGCATGGGCGGACATGGTGCCCTAACGATTGGCATTAAAAACGAAGATAGCTACCGTTCTATCTCTGCATTCAGCCCAATCACCAACCCAATGCAATGCCCTTGGGGACAAAAAGCCTTCAACCAATACCTAGGCTTGGATATTGAAGAGTGGAAACACTACGATGCCTCTGAGCTTCTAAAAACCAAAGGCACTAAACTGCCAATGTTGGTCGACCAAGGTGAAGCCGATAACTTCCTGATTGAACAGCTTAAACCTGAGCAATTAGTCGAAGCCGCTAAGGTAACCAATGCCGATTTAGATCTACGTATGCAGCCTGGTTACGACCACAGCTACTACTTCATCTCTAGCTTTATTGATGAACACATTGAGTTCCACGCTGCTTACTTAAACAAGTAGCCAGATGAATTTAGCCCGCACTTTGTAAACGCAAGGTGCGGGCTTTTTTATGCCTACTGATTTTATAACGGTTGCTTTTATAACTGCTTAATACGCTGCTTTAACGCTTCTAAATCTATATCATTGCCAACAATTCGTAATCGAACATACTCTTCAGTCATCGCGTCGCACGTAATAGCAAAATCGACACCCGAACATGTCTTAATACCGATACTCTCAAATAGCTTTGAAAGGTGAGTTCCTCTCTTTTTCAACAACATAATGGGCGTCGATATTGACGTGCCAACCACCTCAATATTGTTCTCAGACAACAAGCCGATCATTTGCTGCTTAAAGTATTCAGTTTTGCTGCGGTTCATTTCTAAGAAGTGTTTTGCATTGGGTAAGGTCGCCGATGCGATTTTTATTGAGGGGTAAGTCGGCGTAAACACACTCACCGCAGCTTCGATTGCAGAAGTCAGGTTTTCACTGCTGGCTAAGTAACCGAGTCGAATCCCAGCGAGCCCTAAACCTTTAGAAAAGGTTCGTAAAACTATTAAGTTGTCCAAGACTAAGGTCTGATCGAGCATAGACTGCTCAGGGGTCAGGTATTCACCATATGCCTCGTCGACAATCAAAATAGCGCCAGAACGCTCACATACTCTCGCTATCTCGACCAGATAAGCTCTGTCGTAGATTCGACCCGTTGGGTTGTTGGGATTATCGATATACACCAAGGCAGGATTTTGACTGCTTATTTTTGATGCCAACACACCGAACAGATCCGACTCGTTTTGATAATCAAACATGTTGATGGACTGGTACTTCCCGCCCACCAAAGTGAACTCTGATACTGCTTCAACAAACTGAGGGCCAATGCCTATCATGGTGCGATTGTTGTGATCGATAAGTTTATTGAAGATAAGTTCTAGCGCCCCAAGAGAGCCCGTGGTGTACGTAATACGACAATCTTCAATCCCAATAAACTGGCGAGTCAGATAAGTCAGCTCCGAAAGCTCCCTGTGGCAATAGTACTTATCAATACCGTAGATAATATCTTTGATCACATGTTCAGGAATTTCTGGTGCGCCAAATGGATTGGAGCCAAGTGAACAATCGATACGAAATGAGTGATCGACATAAGAATGGTATTCGCCACTTAACCGTGGATTTAAATGCATAAGAAAACGCTCAAAAAATATTCATGCGCTATTCTTATCGTACTGAATTTTATCTATATAGGTCATTTCGCGACAGTTCTTCGCCTTGTTTCGAGAGACTGGTTAAAAACCAAGATTGGTTCAAATAACGAATTCTCTTAAGCCATAATCAAGAGTTAAGCACTCGTGTTTACATTTCGAGTTAACCGAACCGCTTTCTTTGCGTTAGATTAAGCTGAGATAAGATAGGGTAATAACAGAGCTTGCATCTTTACTCTCCCTAGTTACCATAGCCCCATTAACATCCCCCATATTTTGAAGGTTGCTATGAAAGCAATTAAGACTCTTTTCTTCCTGATGGTTTTATTGAGCGGTCTGTTTACCGCTTGGCTGTTTATTCCAATTCCAGCGACCATGGACAAGCAAACGCTCGACGTTCCATTAACGGAACCATTCAAGCTTGTTGCGTATCGCAGCAACCCGAATGATGCGAGCAAGCCGCTGACTTACCACTACTATGTGATTTCAGATGTGGTTGGTGTAGACGACATGGACCCATTCCTGATTACCACGGACCAGTTCGTGAAGCTTGGCGAATTCGACGAGAACACATTCAACCTTACGGTTAACGGCAAGATTGATAGCTACACCAACGATTTGTGGATCAAGAAATCTGATGGCAAGCTTCAACACTGGTACGTGAGTATTAACGCGAACTATATTCGTTAAAATCGAACTGCAATAAACCTCATTTTAAAACTGCGCTTTGGCTTCCAAGCGCAGTTTTTGTTTCTAGCAACACCCTCCACTTATCCCGACCCGTTCGACATAAACTGCATTGCCTACTTTTGATTCACTGCTGCCCTTGCTCTCAAGGTGTTATAAGCTCTTTAGATACGATAAGCTCAGACCATGCTCGACGCCCAATAAATCAAAATAATAAAGGATCACCCGTGGAATTTACGCTCGACAAATTTAACGGCATCATCATTGACCCAGCAACAGCCCCTCACGATGTTGACTCATTCAATGCCGAACTCAGCGAGATCACCGAATTTTCAAAGCAGAATAACAAAGGCATCATTTGGATTAGCTTACCTATTTCACTCTCGCACCTTATTCCGGTGGCGACTGAGCTTGGCTTTGTGTTTCACAACTGCTTAGAAGACGAGATTACGCTGATCCACAAATCCGAGATTGTAGAGTTTGTGCCTTTCATTCCGACCCACACCTTGGGTGCTGGCGCGTTAATCACTAACGAACACAACCAAGTGCTGATGATTAAAGAACACGGCATGACGGGCTACAAATTACCGGGCGGTCATATTGAGTTGGGTGAAGGCATTGAAGAATCCGTGGTTCGAGAAACCTTAGAAGAGACTGGCATCGAAGCCACGTTCGTTTCAGTGGTTGGCATGGCGACGAGACACCCGTATCAATTCGGAAAGTCTAACCTCTACTTTGTTTGTCACCTTATCGCTCAAACTCAAGAGATTGCGATTCAAGACACAGATGAAATTGCAGAAGCTAAATGGATTGATGTTGAAGAGTACATTAACAACCCCGACAGCTACCCGTTCAACCGCCAGTTAGTCGGCTCTTTGATAGGCAAACAAGGATTAGAACTCACTCAGTTAGAAGGCAACTATGGCCCAGTCCACAAGCCCGAGATCTTCTTTTCGAAAAACTAAAGCGATTCAAACATAAAAACGCCAAGCTCATAAGAACTTGGCGTTTTGCTTTTCATTTTACTTATATTGTTTAAGCCATCTCGTTGCTAGTGACTTCCTAATTAGACTGTTCTAGAACCTATCTATTTTAGAAAAAGCCTAACGGATTAGTATCGTAGCTAATTAATAGGTTCTTAGTGTTTTGGTAGTGATCGAGCATCATCTTATGTGTCTCACGGCCGATGCCGGATTTCTTATAACCACCAAACGCGGCATGTGCTGGATAAGCGTGGTAGCAGTTCACCCAAATACGTCCAGCTTCAATGTTGCGACCCATGCGATACGCTAGGTTTGCATCACGCGTCCATACACCTGCACCCAAGCCATATTCGGTATCGTTGGCAATCTCTAGCGCTTCAGCTTCGTCTTTAAACGTCGTCACCGCGATAACAGGGCCGAAGATCTCTTCTTGAAATACACGCATCTTGTTGTGCCCTTCCAGCATGGTTGGCTGGATGTAATAACCATTACCGAGATCATCAGATTGCTGCGCAACTTCGCCACCTGTCAGCACTTTAGCGCCTTCTTGGCGACCGATTTCTAGGTAGCTCAGAATCTTATCGAACTGCTCTTTTGAAGCTTGTGCGCCAACCTGAGTATCAGTATCTAGCGGGTTACCTTGTTTAATAGTTTGAGCACGCTCGACCACCTTGGCGATGAACTTGTCGTACACCGATTCATGGATCAGCACACGTGATGGACAGGTACACACTTCACCTTGGTTGAAGAACGCCAGCAACATGCCTTCGACACACTTATCAAGGTATTCGTCTTCATGGTTAAAGATGTCTGGGAAGTAGATGTTTGGAGACTTACCGCCAAGCTCAACCGTTGATGGAATCAAGCTTTCAGCGGCACATTTCAGGATGTGGTGGCCGACTTCTGTCGAACCGGTAAATGCCAATTTCGCCAAACGATCGCTGGTTGCTAACGCTTGACCCGCTTCACTACCAAAACCATTGACGATGTTGACTACGCCTGCAGGTAGAAGATCAGCGATCTTCTCCATCATCACTAAGATCGATGTCGGTGTTTGCTCCGCTGGCTTCATCACCACACAACAACCCGCAGCCAGTGCTGGCGCCAATTTCCAAGCCGCCATTAAAATCGGGAAGTTCCAAGGAATGATCTGCCCCACCACACCGATGGGTTCTGGGAAGTGGTAGCTCGCGGTGTTTGAATCTAGCTCAGCTGCGCTGCCTTCTTGCGCCCGAATACAGCCTGCAAAGTAACGGAAGTGGTCAACAACTAACGGGATGTCTGCCGCTAGAGTTTCACGCACAGGCTTGCCGTTTTCCCACGTCTCCGCCACCGCGATTTCTTCTAGGTGCGCTTCAATGCGATCGGAAATTTTAAGTAGGATATTGGAACGTTCTGTCACACTGGTCGCAGCCCAACTAGCACGAGCCGCATGCGCCGCATCGAGTGCCAAGCTAATGTCTGCCTCTGTTGAACGTGCCACTTGGCAATACACCTGACCATTCACTGGGGAAGTGTTATCAAAATACTCGCCGCTGACAGGCTTCACCCACTCGCCACCGATAAAGTTATCGTATTGAGCTTTAAAGTTCACCACTGCGTTGTCACTACCCGGCTGTGCGTAAATCATAGTTAGATCCTTCTTCGATTTGATATTCGTTATTGAGCTAGAGCTGTCTTATTTTTGTGGCGGCTCCCCTTGAGAAAAGAACTCATGGCGAGACGCCCATGTTTATGCTTTCTGTTTAAAACACTGATACTTCGTGTTTTCTTCACAACAGTAACAACGCAAATCACACGCCAGAACTTCAAAACTTGTTGTTAATAAATTGTAAAACTATGATTACCAAACGTTTACAACCCAAAGTGAGTTGGCATTGAACGGACGTATGGAAACCACTCCAGTGTTCAACTGTTCCAAATTGGTACACCCTCACTGTTACGACATGGAACAGTCATGCACCTTCAACAAGCAAACACCTCAGATTGGCTTTCGTCCTCTTGGCACCGCAGCACAGAAGCGGGTCTAAAACAGAGACGACTTCCTGAAGACATTCGCCTACCACAATCGATTCTTAAGCAGCGACGTCATCAATCGGCTGACTTGATCCACATCGTCGAACGCAATGCGCTGCCTTTGTTTAATCAGATGTTTGCTCGTACCGACAGTCGTTTGATTCTGACCGATATTGAAGGGGTGATTCTGGCGAGTTGGGGACAGGAGCGGTTTAAGGAGAAGCTGACATCAATTGCACTCAGCTCAGGAGCGTGTTGGCAGGAACAACTTAAGGGCACCAACGCGATTGGCACCGCGATTGTTGAAGCTAAACCCGTGACCATCATTGGTGAGCAGCACTTCATCCACCAGCATCGATTTATCAGCTGTTCAGCAAGCCCTGTGTTTGATCACCAAGGGAACATGGTTGGCGTATTGGACATTACCAGTGAGCAGCAACAGCACGACAGTTCGGTGCAGCTACTGGTTCAAAATATGGTTCAGCTTGTTGAAAACCAGCTACTGAGCCACATCCCACAAGGCACCACTCGCATCGACCTCGCATGTGAGAAATCGTTATTACACAGTGGTTGGCAAGGGATTGTAATAGCCAATGAAGCTGGGGAGGTGGTGGCACACAATCAGGTCGCCTCTCAACTATTGGATCAAACCTCGATCGTCGGTGAGAGTATCGATACCCTCTTCAACCGAACCTCATTAGACACGCCTTTTGTATTTGAGAAACAACACCTCAAACAACCAACCACCAAACGCACGCGCTCCATTTCAGCATCGTGTGATTTGCACCATGGCGAGCAACAAATCGAACACGCTTGGCAGCAAGCCAACAAGGTAATCGATAAAGGGATCAGTTTGTTGATCTTAGGAGAAACAGGAGTTGGCAAAGGCGAGTTTGTTAAAGCGCTGCACAAGCAAAGCCAGCGTAAGTCTTCGCCCTTGGTAGCGGTAAATTGTGGCGCGCTGCCTAAAGACCTTATCGAATCTGAACTGTTTGGTTACGCGCCGGGCGCCTTTACGGGAGCAAGCCACAAGGGCTTCCAAGGTAAGATCCGTCAAGCAGATAAAGGGATTCTATTTCTAGATGAGATCGCCGACATGCCTTTAGAAGCTCAGTGCCGACTACTGCATGTTCTGCAAGACAAATCCGTGGTGCCAGTTGGTTCCAATCAAAGCTATCAAGTCGATTGTCAGATCATCGCTGCAACTCACAAAAACCTCGAGCAGTTAGTCGCAACAGGTGAGTTTAGGCAAGACCTGTATTACAGACTCAATGGCTTAGCCTTCACCTTGCCAAGCCTACAACACCGACAAGACAAGCACGCTTTAATCGAGCACATTCATCGTAAATACGCCGAAGACGAACAGACAATCTGCCCCCACTTGATGAGCTTACTGTGCGCCTATTCTTGGCCGGGTAATATCCGCGAATTAGACAACTTACTTAAGGTTGCTGCTCTATTAGCAAGTGATGAACCCCAACTCACACTCAAGCATGTGCCCAGCCACCTTGCTCAACATCTCACGTCATTAGCACACGATAATCAGCATCAGCTAATGACTCCTAATGCCATCAAAGGTACAGCGAGTAACGATTTAAGAAGTACCGTTGAAGAAACCTTGCTGCAAACCTATCAAGCCAACCAAGGCAACATAAGTAAGACTTCGAGAATACTCGGTATCAGCCGCAATACCATTTATCGAAAATTGAAAAGCTTGGGAATCCTCCAATAGGAAGATGAACCTAAGCTACTCAGAACCCAACTCCACAAGTTGATTGAGCACTTCTTTATCCAATACCGGGTGATGCTTGGTCGCTAGGATCAGCACAATATCGACCGAAGGCAACGGTGGCATATCATCGAGGATTCTCAAATCTGAAGTCACGCTCAGCTTACCCATCGCGCCAATGGCTAATCCAGCTTTAACGATCGCTCGCTGCGCTGAAGCAGTATTGCTACACGCCAATAACTGATAAGGCGTGCCCTGCTTGGTTAAGCCATTCACTGCCGCGGCGTGGTACTTACAATCGGTCTGAAACAAGGCTAATGGCACTGGTTTAGACTCATCGAACACATAATCAGGGCTGCTTATCCATACTCCGATATCATGAGTGAGCCAGTAACCCTCTTCACTATCGGGCGCTCGGGTGACAATCGCCGCATCAAGCCTGCCGTCATCCAACCACTCTCTGAGGTTAATACTTGGTAGGCTAAATATTTGAATGGAACAGGTAGGTTCTGCTTGCTGTAACAGGCGAATCACTTTTGGAAGAATGGTGTCGTTGTAGTCTTCAGGGCAGCCGAGTCGCAGAGGTTGTTTGTCTTCATAACGCTTTACTTGCTTGAGGGCGGTGTTGTGGAGGGCGACCAACTGTTCGGCATGAGAACGCAGCGCTAAGCCAGCTTCAGTCAGTATTAAATTACGTCCTTCTTTCTGGAAAAGAGTGACGTTGAGTTCTTCTTCCAACTTACGCATCTGAGCACTGAATGCCGATTGGGTACGATTTATCTGTTTCGCTGCACGAGTGAAACTACTGGTTTCCACAAACGCGAGAAAGCCTCGCAAAGCATCAATATCCATATTGAAATCACCACCCATCGTTTTTATTAATGTATTGCATCAAAATTATCCGTTAGTGCTCCGCAATACAATCCCCTAAGCTCAAAAGCATACTCACCAAACGCAAGGAAGCAACGATGCAGCTTTATATTGGAAACCAGAACTACTCAACTTGGTCACTGCGCGCATGGCTAATATTCGACAACTACAACCTGAGTACAGAAGTCATCAAGCTCAAGCTATTCACCTCTGATTTTTACGACACTCTGGCGAAAGTGACGCCAACGGCCAAGGTTCCAACCCTAGTTGATGGTAATGTTGCGGTGTGGGATTCATTGGCGATTCTCGAATACGTTAACGATGCCTATTTGGACGGTGCAGCGTGGCCTAGCTCAGTGAAAGAACGCGCCCATGCCCGAGCAATTTCCGCCGAGATGCACTCTGGGTTCTTTGCCGTCAGAAATGAAATGCCGATGAACTGCCGCGCACAACGAAAGCTCACACTGAGTGAAGACGCACTGAAAGACATCGCTCGTATTGATGCAATATGGTCTGCACAAATGGAACAATACCCAGAGGGATGGTTATTTGGTGAATGGTCGATTGCCGATGCGATGTTTGCACCCGTCGCATTGCGCGTAGAAACCTATGGAATACAACTTTCCGAAAAGGCATCGCAGTATCAACAAGGTGTGCTTAACAGTCCATCAATACAAAAATGGCTGGCAGAGGCAAGCTTAGAAACCGATGTGGTTGAAGAAGATGAGGCGGGCAAGCCAGTATAAAATACAAGACACCCTTCCAAAGCTCACTAGTCTGTGAGCTTTTATCTAAACCTTATTAATTTGGTCGATTGTGATCGCCTAATCACAATGTGCAGATGTGATTGTTTATATTCAAAGAAATTCAAATAGTTAAGATAAACATCATGTTACGAGCAACGATCGCATTACTCAGTATTACTAGCTTCGCCGTATCTGCCAACGCCCATCTTCCTTCTGGAGAAGAGTGGCTCAACCATGCGACTGAAGGGCTTGCACCTTATTGGTTAATGCCTAGCGCTCAAGGAGAACCGGTAGGAAACTTCCCTACTTTCCGCTGTGATGACGGTACCTTGCTCGATGTTTCTGATGTGTGCCATGAACTAAACAAAGGCTGGATCACGCCACACTTTGGCAAAGAGTTTACGCGGATGAAGTCACGTCAAACTTATGCCTATGGCGTGCTCTACCACCTTAGTGGCGATAAGCAGGCTTTAGCGCTTGCCAAGCAAGGAGCCTACTACATCATTGATCAGCTAGAAGATAAGCAAAACGGCGGCTTTATCGGCTACACAAAAGAGGGAAAAGTAGGCCAAAATTGGCAGCAGCGTACTTCTCAAGATCAAGCGTATGCATTAGTTGGCCTTGCCATGTACTACTACCTGACTCAAGACAAAAAGGTAGAAGAAGCACTCATCGCACAACAAGCTTTTATCTTTGATAAATATCGACTTAGCGACAACAGCGGTCTTGCTTGGGTACTTGCGGATGGTGAAGATGGCAAAGCCACACAGCGTGAACTGGTCGCGCAACTTGATCAGATTAACGGTTACCTGTTGTTAGTCGCTCCCCTGCTAAAAGAGCCCACCAAGACAAGATGGCTTGATGATCTAAGTTGGCTGACACAAACCATGGTCGAGCACTACCACTCTGAAGATGAACAACGCTTCTACGGGGCCATTCACAGCAAAGCCGCCAAGATGCCGAATGCTAATCACAACGATTTTGGGCACACCATCAAAGCGTATTGGATGACTTACCTTACAGGCCAAACATTGAATAACTCTGAATGGAAAGAGTTTGGCATCAAAGGGATGAAACACACTCTCGTTCATGCGCAATATCAGAAAAATTTCGTGAGTGTATCCCAATATTATGGCGAAGAACTTCAGAAAGCGTGGAAAGGACAAGAGATAACTGGCTGGCAAAGCAGACCAAACACAAATTGGGCTTCATCATGGGAATGGGCGGAGCTTGATCAAGCAGCAATGACGGTTTCACTTGTCGATGATTCAATGAAAGACGTCCTGCAATACACCCTACCCACTTTTCATGATGTATGGGTCGACCATAAATACGGCGGTGTCGGGCTTGAGCCAAAACGCACCAAAGCTTTCCATTGGGGCAACGGTTATCACCAGTTTGAACATGCGCTGATTGGCTATCTATACGCACAGCAAGTTGACGCGAAGCCAGCAGTATTGCATTACGCAAGGCCGACCAACAGCGAGATGCCAATGGAACCGTATTACTATCAAGGCGATGTGGTGGAGCTATTGAATAAAGATGACGGAACGCAGAAGGTCAGTTTCAATAACATTCGACCTTAGCGTTGGTTGTTTGTTCTAAATGGACTTGAGATTCAGGGCTACGGGGAATGGACAAGGTCAAAGAGTTAGCACAATACTGATGTCGCAGACCAAACAAAAGCCGCTGTTGATCAGCGGCTTTCTTGATGGAGATAAGCGGAGGTTAGTTGTCCAACCCTTTAATTGGGTTCATCGAGTGATAAACGGTGTTCACGTCACCAGTCATCGACAATGAACTCAAGTCATCAATGAAGAAACGGCTGGTCATTGTGTGCTTACCGCCATTGATAAAGATTTCGATCACTGACTTATCAACATAAACCTCGATGATTTGCTTGGTGCTCAACCTCGGTGCTTTTCTCACTGAGCCAAACTCTTCCGCGTAGAGCTGAGACATCTTACTGCGATCAAGCATGAACTCCTTTTCTGTAGCACTGAATACGATGTTATCACCCGCAACGTTAGTAAGTGTAAACTCAAACTCGTCAGTATCCGTTTCGAGCTCAACCATGAAGCTGGTTGTATCCAATTCAAGAGCATTTTCAACCACCACAGCTTCACCCTGTAGCGCTTTCAATTCAGGTAAAGCAGACTGAACAAGATAGCCATCTTGGATTTGAAGTTCGCGTGGTAACGACAACATGCCCGCCCACTGATACTCATTAGATGGTGTATTAATCTCAGGCAGACCAATCCAAGCAATCAGAATACGGCGGCCTGTATCATCTAAATAAGTCTGTGGTGCATAGAAATCGAAGCCATAATCTGGTTGCGCAATATCTTGGTGGTTTTCCAGTTCTACCGAATCGAGATTTAGGCGGTCACCGACGATATAAGCCACCGAGTAGATATTTTTGAAATCGTATGGATTTTCGCTAGACACACCTTGTGGAGAAAACAGCATCACCGACTGATTCTCTATTTCAAAGAAATCTGGGCATTCCCACATATAGCCAAGGTTGTTGTAACGAGTTTGAATTGGACCTTTGTGCTGCCAATTCATCAGGTCTCGGCTGCAATATAGCGCCATAGAGCCAGTATTTTGAGGCGTTTGAGCACCCACAACCATCAGATAATCGCCGCCCTGTTTCCACACTTTTGGGTCTCGGAAATGTTCGGTGTAGTGATCGTTTTCGATAACCACGCCGTGCTTTTCTATTTTGCCGTCAGCAGACATCTTGGCAAAACATTGAGTTGGCACTCGCAACCAATTTCCATCGCGCTTGTTACCTGTAAAAAACAACAATGCATTGTCGTTTTCAACCAATGCACCACCAGAGTAAACACCGTGAGAGTCGTAATCTTGGTCTGGGTGCAAGCCAATGCCGTGGTCTTCGAAATGAACGAAGTCTTTGGTAGAAAGGTGGTACCAGTACTTCATACCATGGACGGGGCCAACTGGCGTCCATTGGTAAAATAGGTGGTGTTCACCATTAAAGAAACACAGACCATTCGGATCATTAAGCAGACCAAACTTAGGCGCAATATGGTAGCTTGGATAGCCAGAGTCTTGTTTGCGAAGCTCTACCATCGCATCAATACTCTCTAGAGAAATATCTTCTATACGGCGATATCTTTGCTCTACTGTCCAGTTCGAGTTCAAACTCATACACTCTCCTCTACGGCATTCGTATTTGAAGAGTCTTTTTGAATAAACTGAGTAAGAGCTTCTTGCGTTGGAAGTGCGGTCATTGCGCCTTTTTGCGTGGTCGCCAGTGCACCACACCCATTCGCCCACTGAATTGCAGAATCGACGACTTGTTGATTGTTCCACTCATCATCTTGAGAAAGCTTTGCAAGCAAACCGCCAACAAAAGCATCGCCTGCACCCGTGGTATCCACTGGCGTCACTGAGCGACCTGAAATCAACACACCTTGGTTTTCAAATACTCGCCAAACGCCTTTCGCGCCCTGCGTAACCAGAACAAGCGTGTTGTTAAGATCTGCAATGTTAGCCAAACCTTGTTCCATCGAAGTTGAATCGGTTAAGAAATCCAGTTCTTCTTCTGAGAATTTAACCACATCAGCCAATTCAACCGCTTTCATGACCACAGACTTAATTTCAGATGGGTTTTGCCACACTTCATCACGAAGGTTTGGATCGAAGCTGATGTAACCGCCCGCGGCTTTCATACGTCGGATCGCTTCGAAGGTACTGCTTCGGCTTGGTTCATTAGCCAAAGAGATCGAGCAGACGTGTAGCCACTCGTTTTTCTTAAATTCGGGAATGTCTTCAACAGACATAAACTGGTCGGCACTTGGCTTAACCATAAACGTAAAGCTACGCTCGCCTTGGTCATCAAGATCGACCACCACGGTTGACGTGCGTTGTTCAGGGTCCTTCACCAAACGCTCGGTATTCACACCTTCCTTTTGCAGAGTCACTTCCATAAAAGTGCCAAACGGATCGTTACCCACTCGGCCAAAAAATGCGCTTTTGCCTAAAAGGCGAGAAATCGCTACCGCGACATTAGCAGGCGCACCGCCCGGACATTTCAATAATGTCGCGTCAGTCTCCGGAATGAGGTCGACGACGGCGTCTCCAGTTACCCAAACTTGATTCATCTTTCTTACCTTAAAACTGAAAATCATGACAACCGAAAGCGATGGCAATCGAAAGCAGTAGCAACCAAAAGCAAGGTGACACTTCACGCTGTCATGTAAAAATATAAAAAGGCTAGCTAAGCCAAATCACCTAGCTAGCACCCCAAAGCTTAGGAAATGAAGTGAAAAGGGGGGCTTCACTTCTAGGGAGAAACGTTAAGCTGTTGCTTTAATGTTTTGCTTGCTGCGCTCGCGCAGACCTAAAACAACGGTCAGAGCAAAGGCAGTCACGAACGCGATAATCATACCTACCACGTAGTAGCCAATCTTTTCTGGTGATATTGAGATGATGCCAGGAATACCCGCCGCACCCAGTGCTTGTGCTTTCACATTGAACATCGTGATAAACGCGCTTGAAATCGCAGCGGCACAAACCGCAGCAATGAATGGATAGCGAAGCTTCAAGTTCACACCGAACATTGCAGGTTCAGTAATACCAAGCAAGCCAGTCACACCAGAAGGAATCGCGATACCTTTCATTTTCTTATCTTTACTCATGAAACCAACCGCCAGTGCCGCTGCACCTTGTGACACGTTAGACATCGCCGCGATAGGGAAGATGAACGTACCGCCAGTCGTTGCGATATCCGCAAGCAGCTGAGTTTCAATAGCAATAAAGCTATGGTGCATACCAGTAATAACAAACGGCGCATAAATCAAACCAAACACCGCACCGCCAATGAAGCCAGCACTGTTGTATAACCAATTTAGGCCGTCACCAAGCAGGAAGCCGATATCACGAGTAAATGGACCAACAATCGTGAATGTTAACAAACCAGTTATGAAAATCGCCAATAGCGGCGTTAGCAAGTTATCCAGAACCGAAGGAATAACTTTACGCAGCCCAAGCTCAACTTTCGCTAGAATAAACGCAGAAACAAGAACGGGTAGTACTGAACCTTGATAGCCTACTTTCTCGATTTCGAAACCTAAAATGTTCCAAACCGGAATGCTGCCCGACACTGATGCGCCACCGAAGCCCCAGCCGTTAAGCAAGTCTGGGTGAACCATCAACATACCTAAAGCCGCGCCAAGGTATGGGTTACCACCAAACTTCTTACTCGCTGAAAATGCTAATAAAATAGGTAAGTACACAAAAGGAGCATTAGCAAATGTATTGATCATGTTTGCTAAGTCGGTCAAACCCGGATTAGCGTCGATTAAAGATTTGCCATCAATGAATAAGCCTTGAGCCGTCAATAGGTTGTAGATACCCATCAACAAACCACCAGCAACAATCGCCGGAATGATTGGTACAAAAATATCAGACAGGCCTTTCACCGCGCGTTGCAGGATATTTTGGTTGTCAGCACCTGCAGACGCCACATCGTTGGTCGACATTTCCGTCATTTCAGTCAGCTTAGCCAACTCAGCATAAACTTGGTTTACGATGCCTGAGCCAAAGATGATCTGATATTGACCTGCCACTTTAAACTGGCCCTTAACCCCTTCTAGGTTATCAATCGCCTGTTCATCAATTTTATCTTGGTCTGCAACCGCAAGACGCAGACGAGTCGCGCAGTGTGCGAGTGCGGTGATATTACTTTTACCACCTAATAGAGAAAGCAGCTCTTTTGCTATTTTTGGATAATTCATTACATACCCCATTGGATTATCATTTGAGCTTTTGAATTTTCGGGAACGTTTGCAAAACAAATTTTTGCCTAGAAATAACAAATGATCAAAGATAACTGCTCAATAGTGTGAGAATGATCTTCAAATTATCTCCCTAGGATAAGAAGACAGGGTTAAAATCCCCTAATAACAGGTAAATTTGATGCTCTGTTTGCAAACAATCCCAAAACTAAAATTACAATTGGATAATGAATAATGGCTAGTCTTCATGATGTCGCTCGTCTCGCTGGAGTTTCCAAGTCGACGGTTTCAAGAGTAATCAATGATGAGTATGGCGTAAAAGACGCGACCAAGGTGAAGGTGCGTAAAGCGGTTGAAGAGTGTGGCTATCTCCCAAACCAAGTCGCTAAAGACTTAAAGTCCCAAAAAACCAACCTGGTTGGCGTGATTGTTCCTAGGGTTTCTTCCCATGCCACCTCTCAGGGTGTCGATGGTTTAACCGCCGTCTTAGAGCAAGCGGGCAAGCATGTATTATTAGCGAGCACACACCAAACACACCATAAAGAACTTGAATATATTCAGATATTTAACCAGAAGCGTGTTGAAGGCATCATCCTGTACGCGACCCACCTCGACAACCAATTAGTCAAAGCGATTCAAAGCTCTGCCGTACCCGTGGTATTGGTTGGTCAAGACGGGTCAATGTTTAACATCCCAAGCATTGTGCACGACGACACTCGCGTAGGGTTTGAAGCGGGTAATCGCCTCATAGCGAAAGCTTGTAAGCATATGGGATTCATCGGTGTGCAAGGTGATGATATTGCGGTTGATAAGATGAGATCGGAAGGCTTCGCTCAATCGCTTCAATTTAACGACCTCACACTGCAATTTCACGCCCGTGGCGACTTCACCATAGAATCAGGTTACCAACTGGCGAAGCAGTATCTCAAGGAGCACACCAAGCTCGACGGCCTATTCTGCGCCACTGACCGTATCGCAATCGGTGCGATCAGAGCCATTCAGGAAGCGGGGCTCGTTCCAGGAAAGGATATATTGGTGATCGGTGTAGGTGACGATGAGCTCGCTTCAGTATGCACACCAACGCTGTCTACGTTTAACTATGCGTTTGATAAAGCGGGAGAAAATGGAGCCAAGCTGCTACTCGACCGTATTGAGAAAAAAGGCTTTGAAATGAGCAAGATGGTGTTGACCTTCACCACTATTGACCGAGAGTCTTGCTAGCGATTTATTTCAGAGATCAGGTTATCCCAAGATAAAAAATGCCAACCTTCGAGTTGAAACGATAAGGTTGGCATTTGGTGATGCGACTATCACATCATGAGTAACACTCTCTATCTAAACGATATATCAAGCAATTAGAACCAAGTTTCCATCTGCAGTGCAAACAGAACCTCGCCGCCCTCTCCCATCGTTGCAGCATCTGCTTCAGTGCTGATCGAGTAACCATTTAGGTCTTCACTCCAATCCACATAGCTCACAGCGAAACGCAGTTCTGGTCGGTCAAAGAAACCAGTGCTAGTTGAAAGCTTGAGTGTTGGTGCAACTGTCGCTTTGTAGAAACCGCCGCTCGCTTGCTCTGTCGAGTTGTCTAAATCCATGTATTGCAATGAACCTTCGTAAACCATCTCAAAGTTCTCTGTGAACTCTTGAGCTAATCGAACGTTTAAAGAAGCCCATGTGAACTCGTCATTCTTCTTCAAACGGTCTTGGCTATGCTCTGCCATTAATGCAGGTGCTAAGCGCCAGTTGTCGCCAATGCGAGTGACACCGTAGCTAAACAGGCGAACGGCTTTCGCGTCATCCAGTAGATCACCATTTGAACCGATGCCTTTTAGCTCTGCACCTAGGCCACTACCCACTAACATACCCGTTTTAGAGAAGCCTTCGCTCAGACCAAAGAAGTTGTCTCCATGGTACGCAAACATTGCGTGTACACCGCTTTCAGCTGCGCCATTTAGGCGGCTATCGTTGTCTGCTGAGGTCATACCGCTCAACATCACTTGCCATTGGCCAATACGGTTATTCATGGTTGCAATGTAGTTTTCTACATCTGTTGACGAGCTATCAATCTCACCAAAATCTCGGCCATAAATAGAGAAATTCGCTTTCCAGTTGTCGCTCATCTGAACGTCATAAACGCCCGCACCAGTACCTGATAAGAAGACAATATCCGAATCGAAAAAGTGAATATCAAAGTTGTCGCGATCGAATCGTTTACCCGCCCAAAACGTTGCTTCAGAAAACGCTTCAGATTCAGAGAACATGCTCAGACGGTTCAGTTCTGAATACACTTGTCGCACATTCAACTGGCTTTCGCTGGCAGTCCACTCGTTATTTGTCTCAGTACTGTCGGCCAACATGATGCGAAACAAAGCACTAGAGCCATCGTCTGCAAATCGCTTATGAATCAAGTTCGCTTCAACGTAATGATCATCTTCAACACCAAGACGTCCAATTGGAGCTCCAATGGCACCCGCCGCTGTCATGTAAGGACCAGTACCTGTCGCGCCGTTTAGGTCGTCGTTGATCAATAACCCAGAGCGAGCATAGCCGTGAAACTCAAACGAAGAAGCCTTTTCATTGGCCTCGGTAGAGACCTGCTCTGTTTGTGCAACCCTTTGTTCTAATTCATTAATACGTTGCTCTAATGCTGCAACGTCTTCACTTGCTAATACCGATGTAGTCATTAGCCCCATTGTTACAGCAACCGCTAAAATGTGTCGTTTCATTCTGATGTTCTCACGTTAATTGTTTTGGATTATTTGCAAACGTTCCCAAAATAATTCGTAAGCACATTTCGGCTTATACTTTTGATGTATAAGCTCTATATCGAAGAAGAAATAGAAATCAGTCGTGTTGATTACTTCACTTTTGTATCTGAGTGGATGATAGATCGATAATTTCGGGAACGTTACCGAAAATGCATAATTCTGATAACTTTGTCACAAGTGAAATTGATTAATGGGCGAAAAATAGTGTATCGCGCACATTGAAGCCTTTATCAAGGTCGTCGATAAGCTAGAGTCAGTTATGAACAAAGCGTGATGAAACATACAATAACCACCACCTTTAACTGATAAATAACTCAATTATCGAAGGTGAACACGGTTTTGTTCGATCTAATAAATGACGATCGAATCATAAAAGGGAAGTTAGAAATGAATCCAGATACTTATGAAAGCTTCCAATAAAAAAGCCAAGTTGAACCTTAGTGATCAACTTGGCTTTAAATGGCTCAATGAATGCTTTCTAGCGCGTTGTAACGTCACAAAAGTAGAGATTATTTAATTGGATAATGTCGCTTTAAAAACGCAATCACATGCGGTACATACTTATCGGTATCAAAAATTGGAGCACTATGACCAACACCCTCCTCGATAAACAGCTGATTCTCAATGCCGTACTTGTCCAAAGCATGTTTGAGGATCTGGCTTTGCGCTAAAGGCACTCGCTTATCCAGTGTTCCATGGAACTGAATGTAAGGCGGAGCATCACTGTTTATATAACTGGTCGTTGAAGCTTGTGCCGCTAGCTCTGGTACTTCACTCGGGATATCACCTAAAAAGCGTGACACCGACGACTTTTTACTGGTTGGTCTGTTCCCTTTATTACCTAGTTCCAGCAGGTCCGTCGGGCCAAAAAAGCTTACAACTCCAGCCACTCGATACTTAGGTTCTGAGTAAAAGCTAATGTCACCGTGCGTATTACTTGCGCCGACCAATCCCGCTAAATGACCACCAGCTGAACGCCCCATCATAACCACGTTATCGGCGGCAAGATTGTACTTGTCAGCATGGTCATGAAGATAGTTAATAGCATCATTAATATCCGCGACTGGTTTTGGGAAAGTTGCTTCGCCACTTAAACGATAATCGACCGCAGCCAACGCATAACCTTCATCCAAAACAGAATTAAGCAACAACGGGTTTTTAGTCGGAATATCGTCTTTAGTGCCACGCTTCCACGCACCGCCATGTACCCAAACGAGCAACGGATATTTTCCATCAACCTTTGCTTCTGTTTTGGGAAGGTAGAGATCAAGCTTGATCTCTCGTGCTTCTACCGTCTTAAACAAGATGTCCTTTTCTACTGTGTATACCGCATTAGCATTAGCATTAGCATTAGCATTAGCATTAGCAGCCGATAATCCAACAAATGAAAGCATCAGTAATTTTGTTATCTTTTTCATTATGAACCTCTTATCTAGAATGACGCTTCTGCTGCTAACCAGTAACGACGACCATCTTCAACGTAGCCAAACTCTTCGTAATCGGTTTGTTCTTCAAATAGGTTGTAGATACCAGCCATCACCTTAAGGTTCTTTTGCACATACCAGTTGGCACCTAAGTCAACATAAGTAATTGATGGCGCTTCGTATTGTGTTCTTGAACTACTCGTTGTCGGTTCTGACTCTTTGCCACGATATGTCACTCGCATCCAAGATTGGACATCATCACGTACTTGCCAATCTGCATTTACGGTAACTAAATGCTCAGGAACTTGTGTTAGTGGCTTACCCTCATCTTCACCAGACTGCTTCTCAGTATGTGTATAGGTATACGTCGAACCGACAGAAATCGCCTCAGTAATGCCTTTGTTTATCGTGTATTCAGCACCGTAAGTAATCGCGTCTTCAATGTTCACGTAGGTAGAATCACAACCACGTCGGCCACAGTTAGTGCTCAGCTCTTTCTTGTCGATCTTGTCTTTAAAGTCACTGTAGAACACGGTGAAGTTCGAGCTTAAATCGGCATCGCCAACAAAGTACACGCCCATTTCACTGTTCACTGACGTCTCGGCTTTTAGATCAGGATTACCGTAAACCGAGCAGTCGCCACCACAACTTTCTTGCGCCCAACCCGCTTCCATCTCAGTTAAGCCTGGTGCTCGATAACCCGTTGAAACACCGCCTTTCACTGTCCAATATGAGTCGACACTCCACACACCATAAACGCGAGGGCTCAGATGAGACTCGAACACGTCATTTTGATCAAATCTGAGGCCAGTTGTTAGAGCAAAAGAATCGGTGATGTACCATTCATCTTCCGCAAACAGTGACCATTGGTTATTTTTGAAGACATGATCTTCTGCAGAATCTGTCAGCTCCTGACGTGTATAGTTGAAGCCGATAGTTAGGTAGTGCGCCTCAAGCACAGGCATAGACCATTGTGAGTTCAGAGTCAGGTTTTCCACTTCCATTTCTCCGCCTTCATTCTCAACCGTTTCATTGTTGATGTATGAAGTGCCCGAGCCCCAGTCGTAGTTGCCTGAGTGAGATAGGCCCAATGATTGACGATTGTTCACACGCTCAGAATCTGTGGTTTTCGATTTTCCATCCGTCGTCACTCGTTCTTGATCGTGATAGGTGTAATCAAACGAGAAAGTATCGTCATCCGTAGGCGTCAAGTGTAGTGCGCCACGGTAACTCTCTAATGTTTTGCCTCCGTATCCGTAAAGAATCTCATCTTCCTTACGCTCTTGATATAAACCAGAGAAAGAAGCACTCAACAAGCCATCAATAAGAGGGCCCGCTAGATGCACTTGGCTTTGATATGAATTGCCCGAGTCTGAGTTCTCTTGCAGTGTTGTTTCACCACTGTCATACGATAGATATTTTGCTCAGCAGAAGGCGGCTGATGCGAAGATAAGGCAAAGTGCACATCACCTGCGACCAAGGATTCGAAATGACGCTTGGGCGCAGAATCTAAACTCACGATCATGTTCGGCGCTTCTTTGCGGATCTTAGCGATCACCTTGGGCATTAAGGTATTAATTTGAGGCAGTAAGCCATAAAATTTCACAGTACTATCAACCTTGCTTGGGGCAAACGACTGCTTATGAACCAACTTTTCCAGGTTAGTAATAACGGTGTTGATATCGTTTTTAATCGACTCTGCTTTTGGGGTCAGCTCATAGCCATACTTCTTACGTACCAGCAGCTCATCATCAAAGAAGGTACGCATTTTTTGTAGCGTACGACTTACCGAAGACTGGCTCATGTTCAGAGACATTGCGGTATTAGAGACGTGTTTTTCTTCGAGTAAATGCTTAAGAACGAAAAGAAGATTCAGGTCAATCTGGGAGAGGTTCATGAGTGCGTCACCAAAATAATGAGGGCATCGTTGAGACAATACACCGCGCTCAAACCACGGCAATGCGTATCAATGATTGGGGTTCAAGATACCGAGTTAACGGCTCTGCGAGCATGATTTAAAGTTCAATAGAAAAACGACTAAATCAAAAAATAGAAATAGAGATCGCTACTTTCTCTTCCCCTGCTCCACCAACTTTTCATTCCATGCCGTATTGCCGTCACGCTTAGTCACGTCATACTCTGAACAGAACTGAGATATGGTCATATTGTTATCGCCAGTGGCAAGCTTGAGAGCCAACTGAACTTGTTGAAGCTTGCTTTGCAGTCGCAAGATTTGACCAGCATTTGGGCTTTTCTCTTTGGCGTATTTTAAAGCCGCATGCTTACGTTCTGCCGCGCCCGCTCGGCGATCTGCTTCTGATAACAGATACTTGAGTTGAGCAACACTCTTGCCTTTCTTGAAGGCAGGATCAAGCAACTCAACGCATTCATCAAACGATGGATCGATAACGTATGGGTCAACTTTATGAGCTTGTTGGCGCATCCATTCGAGTGCGAGTTTTTCATCTGACATAATTACATCTTTACCAAAGAAACAGCCCTATATGGTATCGCTCAATAGCAAACCGCTGCAATAACAAATTGAGTGACTTTACGCCTTTTTACACTGTGCCGATTGACTAATTTAACAATCACAGCTCCAATAGTTGGCTTTAACGCATCACAAACAGCTCTTCGTGGTAGTGCTTTTCAATATCAAATTGATAGGTGTCTAATTCTTTTTTCAGTGATGTAGAGAACAACTCCGGCCCGCAGAAATACATCTCGTACTCGTTGAGGTCGCCACATTGATTGACAATTCTTCCGGCGTTTAGCCGCGGTGAGTGCAAGGTATCTATCACGGTCAACTTCACACCAACCGCGTGTGCTAGGTGCCACAACTCATCGATTAATTGCTTATCAACACCGCGAGTACAATAAAACAGTTGAATACGAGGATGATCTCGTTCTGTTTTGAGCGCTTCAAGTGTTGCAAAAAACGACGCTATCCCGACACCACCAGCAATCCAAATTTGTGGCTTGCTTAGGTCAAAATAAAGTCGACCATAGGGTCCTTCAACCGTAACCGCATCGCCCGCTTTCACTCGTTCATATAGGCCATTAGTAAAATCACCCAGCTCTTTGATCAAAAAGCGCAGCTCTGGATCATCACTGCCAGAAACAATGGTAAACGGATGCGGGTCTTCATTACCGAAACGCAAGTACGCAAACTGCCCAGCTTTGTGACCTTGCCAAGATGCCTCCGGTTTTAACACCAGCTCCATCACTTCAGCTTGTGGAAAATAGCGAGTCGAGATAATCGTCGCTGAGTGACGATTTCGACGCCCAACCAAGCCCAACAAACTGTAAATCGCTGCGATAGACCCAGCCAAAGCAAATGCCACAGTTAGATAATAAATAGGTTCTCCCCAATACGCTCGTTTAAGCAGGATTACTGAGTGGAAAGCGATAAACAGGTACGCAACCGACATCAGACGGTGCGACAATTTAAACGGTTTGTACTTCACTGCCGCCCATAGTGACGCCACCAGTAAAATGAGCAACAAGTAGAAGCCCCACTCGCCAATACTCTGAGCAATACCGCGTAATTCATTGACCCATAACTCCCATCCAGTCAAAACAGCTTGCGGCCCTGAACCATCGTGTCGAACAGGCTTATCTAACACACCAGACACCACCAATGACTTAGGTATTTGGTACCACAACCAGTGTGTCACACCCAGTGCAACACCACCGATACCGAGCCATTTATGGACTCGATATGCTTTATCCATACCTTTCAGCCAATTCTCAACCATAGGCAAACGCATCGCCAAGATCATTGTGATGGACATTAACACCAGAGACAAAATACCTGAGTACTGAATCATGGCTGAGCGCCATTCAAAGACATCGCTTGAAGCGAATAATTGCGGTTCCATCGCAAACCAAAAGGCTGACATTGTGGCAATCATTGCCCAAATGATATTGCGGACTGTTTTCATTTTTTAACACTCATAAAGACGACATCATTACTTTAGCTCCTGTGATGTAAAGGGACGTCAACGTACGTAAATCTATGCAAAGGATCTCGTTCATTGTGCTGTAGCAGAGATAAAAGAGACAAACTGCCCACGGCCAATAAGCGCTCTTTGATCGATAAAAGCGGATTCTTCGTACATATAAGTCCGTTAGTGAGCATGCTCGAAGATAACAATAAATGAGAAGAAGAGAAGATATGAAGGACATGACCCTTTCTAAACAAGATATCCAAACAATGGACCCGCGCCACCGCATTCGTTTGGTTAACTCCCTATCTGGATTTAAAAGCGCCAACCTAATTGGTACTTGTGATAAACAGGGGCTTGAAAACCTTGCGATAGTGAGCTCTGTCATTCACCTAGGGTCTGATCCCGCGCTGCTTGGTTTTATTGTTCGCCCAGATAAAAGCCGACGTCATACGCTAGAAAACATCCTAGAAACTAAGTACTTCACCGTTAACAGCATTGGTGCTGACTTTGTTAAAAAGGCCCATCAAACCTCGGCTCGCTACCCTAAACCAGTCTCAGAATTCAACGCGGTCGGCTTAACGGCCTATTATGACGACACATTCCCCGCTCCCTTCGTCTTGGAGAGCAGTTTAAAGATAGGGTTAGCGTTCAAAGAACAGATAACAATCGAAAGCAATCAAACGCAAATGTTGATCGGTGAAGTTATAACGATTCACGCACCCAAACGCGCCGTGATGCCGGATGGCTACCTTGATTTAGAAGCGTTGGATTTGGTCACGGTATCAGGGCTTGATAGCTACCACGTAACTCAAAGACTGCACCGATTAAGCTATGCAAAACCACAACAGCCACTCTTTCCGCTCACTCGTGAAGGTAACCCAACTTCATGGGAAGCTTTCGAACTCAATCTAAACTAATTTTGTTCGGCAATTTGCTATCAAAAGTGCTAACGTCCTTTAATTCCAAGAGATGCATCTCACACAGGCGCATCTCACTGAGCACACTATTCATTCTTACGTCTGTTTCCAAGGACCCTTTTGAAGTTAACTCACTTTAAATACAAAACGCGCGAAGGCCCAGACTACCGACATGGCGATCAGGTGTCATTCATGGACATCAAACAAACCTTCGGTATGGGCAGCATTCGTGTGGGTGCTTGGGTGACGAAAGAAGAAAAAGAGTTGGCCGCAAATCTGATATTCGATTCGCTAGCCGACTTGGCTTACATCTTGGCTTTGCCACCAGAAGCGATTGGCCTTCGCGGCACATTAGGCTTAGCGTTCGGCAGTGGCGGCAGAAAAGGCGTACAAGCACACTATGCCCCGAACCAACGAGAATTAGCCCTCGCGAAGAATGCCGGAGCTGGCGCGCTCGCTCACGAGTTTTGGCATGCATTTGACCACTATATCGCTGAGAAAGCGTTTGAAATCGGCGATACCTCTGGCCCTCGCAAGCAGATCCTGTTCGCCAGCGACTGTTGGTTGCACGATAGAAAGGTGCGACCTCATCCATTAAACGAAAGTTTGATGTCTCTGTTTGATGCCACACTGCTTAGCGACAATAACTTGGACAAACACGATTATGTGGCTCGCAGTGTGATTGCCGACAAAGCGATGTCTGCCCGTTACTTCTCACTACCCACAGAGATGATGGCGCGCGCTTTTGAATCCGTGATTGAATCGTGTTCCGATATCAAGAACGCTTATCTAGTGGATGGCACAACCAAGCCTGATATGTACCCCGTGTATCCTGATATGGCGCACCGAGAACAGATATACCAAGCCCTGCAAGGTTACTTCGCACCATTAGGCCGATCTTTGAGTAAATAGCATTTTGAGTCAGTAACTCTCTGCATATTTACAATGAATGACATGTACCATAAGTTGATCATGTGTAAGCTCTGATATAACATGTACAACAAGCGGAACATGTAGAATAGTTAATTCATGAATGATTAACTATTCTGTGTATATAGAAAGATTAAACATATCCAAAAACAACAGGGTAAATAAGTGATGAATATTGTTTCTTTTACTGAGGCCAGAAATAGCCTTAAGTCTGTGCTCGATAGAGTGGTAGACGATTCTGATGTTACGGTAATAACCAGACGAGATTCAGAAGATGCAGTGGTCATGTCTCTTGATCATTTTAATTCAATGCAAGAAACCTTGTACCTAATGAGCTCGCCTAAAAACGCTGAAAGATTGGCTGAATCTATTGCTCAACTCGAAGCCGGAAATACAACCGTTCGAGAATTGAATAATGACGAATGATCGAAAGATTGTATTTACAGATAATGCTTGGGAAGATTACCTATACTGGCAAACCCAAGACAAGAAAACGCTCAAGAAACTAAATAAGTTGATTGAAGCCGCCAAAAGAACGCCCTTTGAAGGGATTGGAAAGCCGGAGCCACTAGTCGGCAACCTGTCTAGCTTTTGGTCAAGACGAATCGATGACAAGAATCGATTAGTGTATAAAGCAGATGACGATAACTTTTATATAATTGCTTGTCGTCACCACTATTAAAAGCAGTAAGCAGCACATAGAAAGGGCAGTAATGATCAGTTGGCCATCTTTGGTAAAACTCGACGGTGATGATGAGCTTATTTACGTCGCATCCGAGAACGATTTTCAGGCAGAATGCTCAGACATGATCCTGGGTGAAGATGATTACCTCATTGATTCAGAGGGTAACAGCTACGCACTTCAATCGATATCAAATCAACTGTCTCTAGCGAAACGGCCTGAGCAATATTCAGTAGAAAGCGTGACCAAGCTGATTCGAAACCACGAGTTTCAAAAAGCTGAAGTGTGCCTGATGAAGATCCACTTCCTAACGATTGAAGAAGCAATTCAGTCGCTGGCTTTTGAGCCACGTTAATAGCTCTCCTGAAAGCTAATAAACGAAACCTGTTAAAACAAAACAGCGCCAATTTAGGCGCTGTTTTCTAGGATGCAATGAGTGGTAATAACCTCAACAACTAAGACGTCGCTTTGTGCGTAATTCCTGACTTATCAACAACCCCTTCAGCAAACTCACCACGCTCAAGTTTTTCGCGTAAAATTGCATGCTGGTCTTCAGTAAAGGTATAACGAGACATAATAAATATACGTACCAAAGCCCCTAAAGCCGGCAGTAAAGCAATACAAAAGAACATGCCATTCAATGCTGTTTCTGTTTGGTCCGCATTTGGAACATAACCAATAGTTGTCAGGATCAGACCTGTTAAACCACCTGCTACCGCAACGGATAATTTACCTGTAAATGTTTGGCCAGAGAAAGTTATCGCTGCTGTACGCTTACCACTATGGTAGTAAGAGTATTCAACGGTATCTGCAATCATCGCTGAAATAAGCGGGTTAGTCATCATAAAGAGCCCCGTTACTACTGCCAGCCACATCATCACCACCGTTGTGTTGTCATAACCTGTTAGATAAAAACCAACACGTGCGATAATTTCCAACACACATAGCGCAATAAAGATATCTCTCTTCTTGAAACGTTTAGTTAGGATTGGCGTCGCTAAACACGCGATAGCACTGACTAAAGTGATAGTACCAATCAATGAAACTAAACCTGCATCGCCCATGTTGTAGGTGAAAAAGAAAATGTATAAACCATTAACTAGATTGAAGAACACATTCATAAAGAATGCAGCCAAGATGAAGAATAATGGCTTGTTTTTACGTACCGCTTGAAAAGTATCTTTCAGTGTTACTTTTTCACAGCTCGCCGTCGAAATACGCTCTTTGGTATTGTAGAAACCGTTCAGCATAAACAGCAGACCTGCCACCATCAATACGATAACAGCAGGTAAGTAACCTTGATCAGCACGACCATCAGCAAAAAATGCGCTTAATTTAGGAAAAATAACTAGCGTTGCGCCAATACCAGCATTAACACCTAACATGGCACACGTTGCTGCTTTGGCACGCTCTTGAGGCTCATCAGTCATCACCGACGACATTGACCAAAATGGCACGTCAGAGATGGTGTAAAGGGTACCCCACAGAATATAAGTGATACCCGCATACATCACTTTAGTCGACATGTCCGCATCGATATTATAGAAGGCAGCGATGGTCACCAATACAATCAAAAACGGAGTAAACAACATGTAGGGACGGAACTTACCGAAGCGAGATTCTAACGTATCCATATAGCCAGCAATCAACGGATCATTAACAGCATCCCACACTCGTGCAATAAGAAATATGGTACTCGCAGCAATCGGCGAAATACCGAGAATATCGGTGTAGAAGTACAAGATGAACGAGCCAACCAAGCCAAAACTAAAGCATTGGCCCACGCCATAACCGAAATAAGAAATCAGCTCTCTATTGTTCAATCTATTTTTTATAGTAGTCATTGTTCACGTCTCGATTGATTTAATTCTAGTTTAGAAGCCGACCTTTTTCTCTAGGCCGGCTAAATGACAGTTATTCCACCTCTGCGAGTGTTTGAATCAACTGTACTTCGCTTGCATCATATGGCTGTCCTTGCTCATCAAGCAGATCGTGGAACCACTGACTGGCATAGTTAACGTCATTGCGTTTAATTTCAGGCCAAGGAAGGTGCGTTTGTGTTTTACCTTTCACTAATCCCCATTGATAGCAGCCAATATTCTTATCTTTAAAAATTGGCAGCTGTTCATGTAAGGAAGATTGTGCATGACGTGCTAACCACTCGGTACACATCATCGGGCGATTGTGCGCTTGCACAACTTTCAGCGCTTCATGGAACAAATCCAACGGAAGATAAGCATGGAAAGTGATAATGTCCGATAGCTCCATCGCTCGGCGATCGGTTGGATGCTCAAAAATAGGCAAACTACGGTCGAGAATACTAGGGCAATGCCATGCACCCACCGTTAGGGGCTGAGTCGGGTTCACATCGCGCGCCCACTCAAACGCTTTTTCCATCAACTCGTGGCTAAACGTCTCCATTTCTTCATCGTAAGCTAGTTCACCATTGGTGGTAAAAATCATACGGTTGGTAGGCTCGTTGTACAGATCCCAAATCGCAATACGCGGGTCGTTTTTATAAGTCGAGATAATGTCACGGATGTAAGTTTCAACGTCACCCCACTGTGACTTATCCATAACAACATTACGACCTGGGCTGGCCGCAGCTTGGCTATTATGCAGGTCAGGGACGGGGGCTTTTTGTTGACCTAGATACGGATGGTCACCGGAGAATCCACAATCATCCATTGGGGTCATCATTACCTTAATCTGGTTTCGTTCACAAATATCTAAGAAATGATCAATGCGCTCATGCAGTCCTTGGCGGTCGACTTGCCACACAATGAAAGGCAAATTGGTACGCAGCGTGTTGTAGCCAACCTCTCTCGCCCAAGCCAACTCTTGTTCCATTATTTCTGGTGAAAATGAGTCTGCTTGCCACATTTCGTTCCAGTTTACAGCCGTCCTTGGTAAGTAATTAAATCCACGTAACCATCCATGTTGTTGTTGCCATTGCCACGCTTTGTCTTCAGACCATCTTTTCATCTTACTCACCTTGAAACTAAATTATTAACTAATAATATTAGCTAATATAATGAGCTGCATTTTTATCGCTACTATCTAAGATTAAAAACGAGTGAGCAATCACAACTATCAGACTGCTCGGACAACTTTTTGTGATCCCCATCTTTAACAGGTGATCGAAAGCTGATAATTAGCTAATATCTTTAGCTAACTAAGTTGAGTTGAAATTTACGATGGCTAAAAAAATCACTATGAGTGACATTGCTGCAGCGGCAGGTGTGTCTCAATCAACGGTATCACTGGTACTTAATGGTTCAACGTCTGTAAAAATTGCAGACACCACAAAAAGTAAAGTGCTCGATACCGCCGAATCACTTGGCTACAAAAATAAGAAAGTCGCTCATGCGCTGGGTCGACCTAATAAAATAGCACTGGTTGTCAACGGGTTATCGAGTTATGACCCTTTTATTGATGCTATAAACTCAGCGCGTGAAGAGGCTTGGGCGAACGACTTTATTTTAGTGATCTTCAATTACAGCCACGATGAAGTGCTAGCGAGCAAAATTGAAGTGGAAATCAACAGCGGAGATTATGCAGGCTTGGTGTACGCATCGAGCATGACTCGTGAACTTGAACAACAACGGGTCAATACGCCTCTGCCAACCGTGCTCCTAAACTGCACAAACGAAAGCAATAGCGATGCACCAAGCATTTTACCTGCCGATATGATCGGTGCTTACAAAGCGGTCTCTCACCTTATCCAACAAGGCTATTGTCGTATTGCTATGCTCACAGGCGAAAACTGGATGCTTGCGAGCCAACAACGCAGTGAAGGCTACCGTCAGGCACTAATTGATGCCGATATTGTCCCGAACAGCAATTACTTAGCAGAGGCCAACTGGTCATTAAAAGAAGCACATCAGCAGACATTAGCTTTGTTTAAGTTAGCTCAACCACCAGAAGCTATCTTTTGTGGCAGTGATTACATGGCGATGGGGTGCTATCAAGCACTGGCTGAACTAGGGCTTAAGATCCCTCAAGATGTCGCGATCGTTGGCTACGATAACCAACAAATCGCATCGGAAAGTTTTCCTGCGTTAACATCCGTTGAATTACCTTACTCAGATATGGGCAAGCTAGCGATTGAGTCCTTAATGGCGCAAATTGAGGCTCAGCCTTTGTTATCCAGTAGACGAAAAGTGGAAGGAGAACTGATTATTCGTACATCCTCAACACCATCGGATAAGGTGGGCACATAGCCCACCAATAGTTAGGGCCTAAAACTTAAACTGATAAACCGTCTGATGTTGATAAAGCTCTCCAGACTTCAGGAGCCCGCGGTTAGGTCCCCATTCTGGCTTATTAGGACCATCTGGAAAATATTGGGTTTCTAAGCAAAGACCATCGTACAACTCATAATTTTTACTCTTACCAGGCGTCCCTGCTAGAAAGTTACCCGAATAAAACTGAATAGCAGGCTTCGTCGTTTTTACCTTCATCACGACTTCTTTTGCAGGTGCAACCAGAACCGCTGCAACCGACTCTCCATCGGTCACTTCAGGCTGAAACACAAAAGCATGATCATAACCACCAGCCATTTTCTGGTCCGACTCAGTCAGAAAATCCCGCCCAATGAGCTTTGCGTTTGAAAAATCAAAACTCGTATCCTCAACCGCCTTTATTTCTCCCGTTGGTATTAAGCCTTGATCTGTTGGTAAATAATGGCCTGAACTCAACTGCAATACATGATCCAAGCTTTTCGAACCAGAAGCCTCACCAGCCAAATTAAAGTAAGCATGATTGGTTAAGTTAACGGGGCAAGTCTTATCAGTATTGGCTTCATAAGAAATAGATACTTGGTTGTCATCCGTTAGAGAATAGGTAACTTTGACACCAAGATTACCCGGATACCCTTGATCACCATCTTTGATATGAAGAGTAAACACTACCTTTTGTGCACTTTGTTCAACAATGCTCCAACGCTTTTTATCAAAGCCCTCTACTCCACCATGTAATGAGTTTTCACCATTATTAACCCCGAGTTGGTAGCGCTTCCCTTCAAGTTCGAATTGGCCTTTAGCGATACGGTTTGCAAAACGTCCAACAATCGCACCAAAATAAGAGCTCTGCTCCATATGCTCAGCCATATTGGGTGAGCGAAGTAACACCTCTCGAGCTACTTCATTCACTGGCATAGAACAACTCAGCCAAGTAGCTCCAATATCCATGAAGGATACACTCATTCCATTGCTGTTCTTGAGGTGGACCAGTTTAGCTAACTGACCATCAAACGATGGAGTGGATGCCATATCTTGCTCTAATTGCTCAAAGTTAGTAATCATTAGTGCCTCTTCGTCTCACAAAAATAGCGTTATATCACCACTACCCCACTTACAACTAATAATATTAGCTAATATTTTAATCTAAATTGCCTTTTACTTAATTCACATACCTTTTCAAGCGTCAGAAACAAAAACAGCGCCTCAATAGGCGCTGTTTCTCGTTTCTTATCTCGCTAGTCGATTAAGCGACAATTAAGCGATAAAAATCTGTGCCAGTGCGTAGCCTAAGCAACATGCGCCTACTACACCGATTAAACCCACCGACATGAATGAATGGTTGAAGTACCACTTACCAATCTTGGTGGTGCCAGAGACATCGAAGTTCACCGTTGCGATATCTGATGGGTAGTTCGGGATGAAGAAGTAGCCGTAAACCGCAGGCATCAAGCCGATAAGCAGTGCTGGGTCTAACCCTAAGCCAAGGCCAACCGGTAGCATCATACGTGCTGTTGCTGCTTGTGAGTTCACCACAACCGATACGATGAATAGCGCTAGTGCGAACGTCCATGGGTAGTTAGTCACCATTTCCACGATGCCAGACTTGAACTGAGGCATTGCGTATTGGAAGTAGGTATCCGACATCCAAGCGATACCGAAGATAGCAATCGCCGCCACCATACCCGATTTGAATACCACGCCGTTTGGCACATCACGTGGGTCAGTTTTGGTCGCCAGCAAGATGATACCGCCGAAGCAGAGCATCATCATTTGGATGATCACCGACATCTTGATTGGCTTGTCTCCGTCAACGATGGTTCTGATTTCAGGCACCATCGCCACGATAACAATCACGACAATTGAAAGTAGGAAAATCAATACCGCATTACGAGCCGAAGTTGGAAGCACTTCATCCAAAGACGTCGCCGTGGTGCTTTCGATACGCTTTTTCCACTCAGGATCTTTTAGGCGCGCTTGATATTCAGGATCGTCATTCAGTTCTTTGCCGCGTTTCAAGCTGTACAAAGAAAGCAAAAACGTACCAAATAAGGTTGCAGGTACCGTCACCATCAAAATGGAAAGCAGAGTAATAGAATGTTGAATATCAGAAAGCTGCGCGAGGTAGTACACCACAGCGGCTGAAATTGGAGATGCGGTAATAGCTAGTTGAGACGCGACAGACGCAGCTGCCATTGGACGCTCAGGACGAATACCGTTCTTCAGTGCAACATCGCCAATGATCGGCATGATGGAGTAAACCGCGTGGCCAGTACCCAATAAGAAAGTCATCGAGTAAGTCACGAACGGAGCTATCAGGGTAACGCGTTTCGGGTTCTTTCTAAGCACCCTTTCCGCCACTTGCAGCATGTATTTCAAACCACCTGCCGCTTCGAGAATCGAAGCACAAGTAACAACGGCGAGGATGATCAGCATCACGGTGACAGGTGGAGACGTTGGTGGCATCTTGAAGACAAACACCTCGATAACCAAACCAATACCAGAAACAACACCTAAGCCAATACCGCCATACCGAGATCCGATATAAAGGACGACTAATAAAAATAGAAACTCAAAATACAACATAAGCAACCCTGCTAAAAATGTGGACTAATGTTATTTTCTCCCTAAACTCAGCCATTTACTTATTGCTTGGTCACACTATGATTGCAGGCTCCCGGTAATTGTTTTTTATAAGATTATGGTCACGTAAACCGACCTGTAAGTTTATGAAATGTAATAAGAAGCCAGACGCACAAGCTAGATTTGTTATGTGGAATAATCATAATTGTTTCTGTTAGATCTGGATGGCCTATAAAACACAAGGCTCATAACTGAACGATATTATTTCAACCACAACCAATCACATTTAAAGTCATGCAGAAGCATATTGCCGAGCCGATTGGATATATTCTTACTGAACGTTGACTCGCCTATCACTAGACACTATGTCAAAATACCCGCCCTCACGATGACAACACATTAAGAACCACGGATATGAATTTTCAAGCTGCTATTTTTGATATGGATGGGCTGCTGCTCGACACCGAGCGACTTTGTATGCAGGTTTTTGAAGAAGCATGTCACGCGCAAGGTGTTCCGTTTTTGCAAGATGTCTACCTAGGCATCATTGGTTGTAACGCAAAAACCATCGAACAGATTTTTCGAAATGGTTACGGTGAAGGGTTAGATTACCCAGCGCTGAATAATGAATGGCGCACGCGCTACAGTGCAATTGTTAAAAACCAAGCAATCCCAGTAAAAGATGGCGTGATTGAGCTGCTTGAATGGCTAAAATCGAATGACATTCCAATCGCGGTGGCGACCTCCACTCAGCTTGATATCGCAAAGAAGAAGCTCGAGCTGGCTGGCCTAGATTCGTACTTCACCTCACTAAGCACAGGCTGCGAAGTGACTCACGGCAAGCCTCACCCAGAGATCTACTTACTCGCGGCAGAACGCTTAGGTGTTGCACCTGAAACCTGCCTAGCGTTTGAAGACTCAAACAACGGTATTCGTGCATCAATGGCAGCGAACATGATCAGCTTCCAAATTCCAGATTTGGTTGAGCCTTGCGAAGAAGTTAAAGCGCTTGGTCACACGATCAGCCCGTCACTGCATCATGTATTGGCACAGCTTCAACAAGCTGCAGCTTAAGCTCTGACTGCCGTTGATAATGCTTTTATCAACGTAGACAAGCCCCTCTATTAAGCCGACTCACAGAGTCGGTTTTTTTGTTGGTATTCCTTTTATAAAAGATAAAAACTCGCGCTTGAAACTGTTAAAGTCGATGTGAAATAAATGCTAGGTGATCAACAAGATTGCTAACGTCTACATAGGGAGAAAGAGACGCGTGAAGGAAAAGTTTGAAGACCAACTGCTTGATTTTGCACAACGAGAAATGACACAAGATGCAGCACACGACATTAGCCACATTAAGCGCGTAGTCAAAACCGCTAAGGCTTTGTGTGCTCAAGAACAGGCTAAGCTTGAAGTCGTTTTACCCGCCGCTTACCTTCATGATTGTTTCACCTTTCCTAAGAACCATCCAGACAGAGCCAAAAGCTCGCAAATGGCAGCAGATAAGGCGATCTCTTTCCTCAAATCTATCGACTACCCCGCGTCCTATCTTGATGAGATCCATCATGCCATTGTCACGCACAGCTACAGTGCCAACATCACACCTGAAACCTTAGAAGCTCAGATCGTCCAAGATGCCGATCGCCTTGATTCTCTCGGTGCAATTGGTATCGCTCGCTGTTTGTATGTGGCTCAGAGCTTTAACGCTGAACTGTATAACCACGAAGACCCGTTCGCGGAACATCGTGACTTAGATGACAAGCATTACAGCGTCGACCACTTCTACGTGAAGCTGTTTAAGCTCGCTGAAACCATGAATACAGAGTCCGCCAAGTTAGAAGCCAACAAGCGAACCGACTACATGCGTGGCTTTCTTGAGCAGTTGGGCGCGGAAGTTTAGCGGTTTAGAGTTAGCAGCTTAGAAAAAGAGACTCGCGATAAGGAAGAGACAAGGATATGGAAATAAACCGCTTTAAAGCCTCCGATGCCAATGAGATCGTCACTTGGTTCACATCACTCGAAGACTATGTACTGTGGGGCGGACGAACCTTTGGTTGGCCGTTAGAAGCCGCCTCCATCATCGAACGCTTCAAGAGCCTCAAGTTGAGCTATATACCTTCTCTGAGTCTAGTGCTCTCTCTGAACTGAATTCGAACGGCAATAACTCAGAACTGATCGGGTTTATGGAGTTTCAACGTATGTCAGACAGTGAACTTCGTTTTTGCCGAGTTGCTATTCACCCAAACCAACGAGGCAAAGGGTTAGGACAATCGATGCTTGAAACGGCCTTAAAGGCGGCGAAAGAAATACCGAATGTCACCACCATCACCTTGGCCGTATTCAAGCAAAACCACGGCGCAAAACGCTGCTACGACAAAGCGGGTTTTGAGGTGGTCGACAAAGAGCCAAGCGTTAAAGAATTTAATGGTAAAACCTGGCCTCTATATCAAATGGAATTAAAGCTTAGCTAGTTCGTTTTAATTACTAGATTTGACCCCATATCATTAAGCATTGGCTACATACTCAAGATACACAGATGTAATTTGGAACCTTCATGACCCAAGAAAAATTCGATACTATTTACCAACGTGCAGCTCACCGCAAAGGCGGAGCGGCCGAACTCGAAAAAATTGTTCGTGCGCCCCTTTCACAAGCCGAGCTATCACAAATCACAGACGATCGTTGGCTAGCCGCCTTTACTGAAAAAGTATTCCAGTGTGGTATTTCATGGAATGTAGTGAGGAAGAAATGGCCGCAATTTGAAGAAGTGTTCTTTGAATTCAATATCGAAAAAATGCTGATGCTGCCGAATGAAATGTGGGAACAAAAAGCGCAAGACCCGCGCATTATTCGCCACCTCACTAAGGTGATGACCATCCCTGCCAATGCCACCATGATCCACAATGCTAAGCGTGAGGCGGATTCCTTCTCACAAATGGTTGCCGACTGGCCATCAGAACGTATCACTGAACTTTGGGATTATCTGAAGAAACACGGCAAGCGATTAGGCGGTAACACTGGTGCCTACACTCTGCGCCAAATGGGTAAAGATACCTTCATCTTGTCATCAGATGTTGAAGCACACCTACGCAGCACCGATGTGGTTGATAGCGGTCGTAACACCAAGCGAGCACAACTGGCAGCGGGTAAAGCCTTCAACGAATGGCAGCAACAGTCAGGTCGTAGCCTGAGCGAAATCAGCCAGATCGTGGCGTACAGCTGCGGCGATAATCGCGTCTAGTTTTAGGGCGAATGACTTAAAGCTCAAGATTGCACACAGTTCCCTGCAAACTAAATGTTATAAGTCATTAACAAATAAGCGTGCATCGCACTTTCATCCGGTGGCATTGTATAGATAAATGTATACAATATAGAGTAACACTCATGAATTATTCTCGACCAACCCAACTCGACTAAACAAGGGCCCTTATCTCTATGACAGCTCTCAAAAATTCTGTCTCCAAAGGTGTAAAAACAAAAGTAACAGGCCAGACTCAAGACGATGTTGTTTACTGCCATATCTTCGACGCGATACTAGAACAAAGGCTGCCACCAGCCACCAAATTAAGCGAAGAAGCGTTAGCAGAAATCTTTAGCGTTAGCCGCACCATTATCCGCCGTGCCTTACTGCGTCTTTCTTTAGAACAAGTTGTGGTGATCCGTCCTAACCGAGGAGCCGTGATTGCTGCGCCAACGGTTGACGAAGCCAAACAAATCTTTAAAGCACGTGAAGTGATGGAAATTGCTATCACTGAGCTGGCGGTGAAAAACGCAACCAAAGCTCAAATAGAAGAATGCAGAAAATTAGTCGCGAAAGAGAACTGTGCTTTCGACCAAGGCGATTACGGCTCTGGCCTACGTTTGTCTGGTGAATTCCACATCAAACTGGCCGAAATGGCCGAAAACGCGCCACTGCTGGCTTTCCAACGCAGCTTGGTGTCGCAAACCTCATTGCTGATCGCTCAATACGAAACGGGCAATCACTCGAACTGCTCTCTAGACGAACACTCTGGCTTGCTGGATGCGATAGAGTCAGGCAACGAACAACAAGCTGTAGAATTGATGCAAGAACATCTAAGCCATATTCGTTCGAAGCTCAACCTAGACAGCAGCACGGCTTCTAGCGACCTGCATGTCGTGTTCTCTGATCTGCTTAAGAGCAAGTCATAGAAGATTCAACAAGCGATTAATAACCATCTGTTAACAACTTTTTGTTAACAGCTTTTCGTTAACAGCTTTTCGTTAACAGCTTTTTATTAACAATACAGAAGAGAAGTAAGCCTCTGCGTTTACTTCTCTTTTTTATGCCCTCTCCCCTAAAAATAAAGACGACGATCGGCTCACATCCATCTAAAACACTGCCTATTCTAGCCTCAACAACGATCTTAGCCACTATAGAATCACTTCCCACAGTGCCATAAATCTTGCCTTTATCTTGTATACATAGCTATCAATTCATTCACATCATAAAACTGTTCGCTTTTAATTCAACCCCTTATAAAACAAGCAACTAAAGTTAAAATAAAATTGTACACAATCCCTACAAAAGACTATTTGTTGCATTTTTGTAAATAAATAGTTGACCACAGGGTCAGGATGGATAATTATTGACCTAGAAGTCAAAAAGAATACACATGGAAATATGTCGATTTACAAGGAGGTCTCTTGATTACTTTTTTGCTCAATCAGGAAATAAGACGTGAAGATAATCTGTCGCCAAATATGACTGTGCTCAACTACCTTCGTACCAAGGTTAATAAAACGGGTACAAAAGAAGGTTGTGGGTCGGGTGACTGTGGTGCATGTACGGTAGTTCTGGGTGAAGTGGTTGATGGGCAGCTGCAATACCGCTCGGTGAACTCTTGCCTAACTTTCGTTTCAGCGCTGCATGGCAAGCAACTGATCACCGTAGAAGATCTACAAAACCGAGATCGCTCTTTGCACCCAGTGCAGAAAGCGGTGGTGGATTTTCACGGTTCACAGTGTGGTTACTGCACACCAGGCTTCATCATGTCGATGTTTGCGCTAGGCAAAAACAAACCCGATGCGAGCAAAGAAGACGTCATGGAATCACTGGCGGGTAACCTATGTCGTTGTACAGGCTACCGACCAATTGTTGATGCTGCGATGTCACTTTCAACAGACCAACCTTTGATCGACCAATTTGCTGAACTTGAACGCAACACCATCAAGAAGCTAGAAAGTATTCAAGACACCGAGGCCAACTTACGCCTTGGTCACCTCACCGCTTTTTCCCCGAAAAGCACTGATGAGCTGGCCAAGCTGTTTCAAGCACACCCGAACGCTAAGCTGGTTGCTGGCGGTACGGATTTAGCGTTGGAAGTCACACAATTCCATCGCGAGATTGAAACACTGATCAGCGTAAACCTTGTTGAAGACATGAAGGTATGCGAAGAGACCGACACCGATTTAATCATTGGTGCCAATCTGCCTATCAGTGACTCTTACGCACTACTGAAAAAGCACTATCCAGATTTTGGTGAGCTACTGCACCGCTTTGCTTCACTGCAAGTGCGTAACCAAGGCACCATTGGCGGTAATGTGGCGAATGCTTCACCTATCGGTGATACCCCTCCTCTGCTGATTGCTTTGGACGCGAAAATCAAACTTCGCTGCGGAGACGAGTCACGCACTATGCCGATAGAAGATTACTTCATCAGCTACAAAGTGACGGCGCAAAAAGAGAGTGAATTCATCGAACAGATCATCATTCCTAAGCCAACCAACGACAGCTTCCGAGCTTACAAAGTGTCGAAACGTTTAGACGACGACATCTCTGCGGTGTGTGGCGCGTTTGATATTCAAATTGAAGATGGCAAGGTTTCTTACGCTCGTATCGCTTTCGGCGGTATGGCAGCAACGCCTAAGCGTGCAACTCGTTGTGAAAATACGTTATTAGGCAAACCGTGGACAGACGCTAATATTAAGTTAGCGATGCAGGAACTGTATAACGACTTTGAGCCGCTATCCGATTTCCGTGCAAGCCAAGAATATCGTTCATTGTCGGCAGCAAATATGTTGCGTCGTTACTTCATTGAACAACAGAACAAAAACAACCAAATCGAAACAAGGGTAACGTCTTATGTCTAAATCAAATTCCTCTGGTCACAAGAGCAATGCGATGACCCACGAAGAGATGGTTACCATTGCAAAACAAGACCTTAAAACTGGCGTAGGTAAAAGCGTTAAACACGACAGTGCAGCCAAGCAAGTAACGGGCGAAGCGGTATACATTGACGACCGCCTTGAGTTCCCAAATCAACTGCACGTTTACGCACGCCTGAGCACTCAAGCACACGCCAACATCACCAAGATAGATTTATCACCGTGTTACGAATTTGAAGGCGTGGCGATTGCCATTCAAGCCAAAGACGTACCGGGTGAACTGGATATCGGTGCAATTCTTCCGGGTGACCCACTGCTTGCCGATGGCAAAGTAGAATACTACGGCCAACCTGTGATTGCCGTGGCAGCCAACGATTTAGAAACGGCACGCAAAGCCGCACATGCAGCCATTATTGAATACGAAGAGCTACCAGCCATTCTTGATGTAAAAGAAGCGCTAGAGAAAGAGCACTTCGTCACAGAAAGCCACACTCAACAACGTGGTGATTCAAAAGCGGCGCTGGCAAAAGCAAAACACGTGATCTCTGGTGACCTAGAGATCGGTGGACAAGAACACTTCTACCTAGAAACTCAAATCAGTAGCGTAATGCCAACCGAAGATGGCGGCATGATCGTGTACACCTCGACTCAAAACCCGACCGAAGTTCAAAAACTGGTTGCGGAAGTGATTGGCGTACCAATGCACAAAGTCGTGATTGATATGCGTCGTATGGGTGGTGGTTTCGGTGGTAAAGAGACTCAAGCGGCCTCTCCAGCGTGTATGGCTGCGGTTATTGCTCACCTCACCGGTCGTCCAACCAAAATGCGTTTGCTGCGCAATGAAGACATGCAGCAAACCGGTAAACGCCACCCGTTCTACAATCAATACACGGTCGGTTTTGACGACAATGGTGTGATTCAAGGTGCCGATATTACCGTTGCAGGTAACTGTGGTTACTCGCCAGACTTATCAAGCTCTATTGTCGACCGCGCAATGTTCCACTCAGACAACGCCTATTACCTAGGTGATGCAACTGTGGTTGGTCATCGATGCAAAACCAATACCGCATCGAACACCGCTTACCGTGGCTTTGGTGGCCCGCAAGGCATGATGACCATTGAACACATCATGGACGAGATTGCGCGTTACCTGAAAAAAGATCCTTTGGAAGTACGTAAGGCGAACTACTACGGTGAAGAAGGCCGTAACGTGACCCATTACTACCAAACCGTTGAAGACAACTTTTTACCTGAGATAACCGAACAGCTTGAACGCAGCAGTGACTATCACGCACGTCGTAAAGACATTGCAGAGTTCAACAAGCAAAGCCCTATCTTGAAGAAAGGCCTTGCTATCACGCCAGTGAAATTCGGAATCTCGTTTACTGCGACTTTCTTGAACCAAGCAGGTGCGCTCATCCATATCTACACCGATGGCAGTATTCATTTGAATCACGGTGGTACGGAAATGGGGCAAGGCTTGAACATCAAAGTGGCACAAATCGTTGCACAGGAGTTCCAAGTCGATGTCGAACGTATCCAGATCACCGCTACAAACACAGACAAAGTTCCGAACACATCACCAACCGCAGCCTCATCGGGCACCGACCTCAACGGTAAGGCCGCGCAAAACGCCGCAATGACCATTAAGCAGCGCCTGATTGACTTCGCTTCTTCGCACTTCAAAGTGTGGCCTGAAGAGGTGATATTTAAGAACGGCATGGTGCAGATCCGCGACGAGATCATGACCTTCAACTCGTTTGTTGAACTGGCTTGGTTTAACCAAATATCGCTATCGAGCACTGGTTTCTACCGCACTCCGAAGATCTATTACGATCACGAGAAAGCACGCGGTCGCCCGTTCTACTACTACGCGTATGGTGCCTCTTGCTCAGAGGTTATCGTCGATACGTTAACCGGTGAAAACAAGATCCTGCGCGTCGATATTTTGCATGACGTGGGCGCTTCACTGAACCCAGCAATTGATATCGGCCAAGTCGAAGGTGGCTTTGTGCAAGGTGTCGGTTGGTTAACCACGGAAGAGTTGGTTTGGAACCAGCAAGGCCGCTTGATGACCAATGGTCCTGCGAGTTACAAGATCCCAGCGATTGCTGATATGCCAATTGATTTCAGAACGCATCTTTTAGAAAACCGTAACAACCCAGAAGACACCGTCTTCAACTCGAAAGCCGTGGGTGAACCGCCTTTCATGTTGGGTATGTCGGTATGGAGCGCACTGAAAGACGCAATCAGCTATGTCGCCGTCGATGGCGCGATTCCTAAGCTCAACACACCTGCAACGCCAGAACGTATTCTGATGGCGATTCAGAAAGTCACTGAAACGGCTCCGACTTCGGTCGATGCTCAATCAGAAACGGCTTAGGGCTCATATCGATCGTTTAGCTTGGGAAGCATAAAAAAGGATTTAGGAGGACATATGTTTAAGGATAATTGGATTCACGAACTGGCAAAACTGGAAGAGAACTACGAACCATGTGTGATGGTGACGGTTCTTGAAGACAGAGGTTCCGTTCCACGCGATGCGGGTACCAAAATGCTTGTCACTCGTGACCGAATCATCGCTACGATTGGTGGTGGTCACCTTGAACATGTGGCCACTAAAATGGCGCGTGAGATGCTGATTGCCAGCGAGAAATCACTCAAAGTAGAACGCTTCAACCTAGGCGCTCGCTTAGGCCAATGTTGTGGTGGAATGGCAACGTTAAGCTTTGAACCGATTGGCACTCAGCAGAACCATCTTGTGCTGTTTGGCGCAGGTCATGTTGCCAAAGCGCTGCTGCACATTGTGGCGACCCTACCCTTCCGCGTGACCTGGATTGATGAACGCGAAGAAGTATTCCCTGAAGCGCTACCACACGGTGTGAAGAAGCTTGTCTCAGACGATCCGGTTGGCGAAGTGAAACACATGCCACCGAACAGCTATTACCTAGTGATGACGCACAACCACCAGCTCGATTTTGACCTAACCAAAGCCATTATCGACCGTGAAGACAGCCGTTACTTTGGCATGATTGGATCGCTCACTAAGCGCAAGAAGTTCGATTTCCGCTTAGAGCAACGCGGCTATAGCCAAGAACAAATTGAAACCATGCTTTGCCCGATTGGTATTAGTGCGGTGAATGGCAAACATCCTGCGGAAATCGCAGTATCGGTTGCCGGTGAACTGATCGCACACTATCAAGGCCAAGCACTTGAACAAAAGCGCCCAACCAAACAATATCGAAATCAGGATTTGACCGATCAACACAGTCAACCAAGCGACGTAGGCGAACCACCATTGGAAGAGAAGATCGCCTAATAAAAGTCGCAAAGCTTCAGTGGCCATAACGTCGCTGAAGTCATTAAAAGGAAGTAAACATGACAACGCAACGCAAAGCTTATCGCGCCAGCATTTTACACAGCGTCGCCGACCCAAAAGATGTCGGTATCGATGAGTCTTACGACTATTTTGAAGACGGTGTTTTAGTGGTTGAGAACGGCCATGTCGTCGACCTAGGGCATGCCGACGAGGTATTAGCTCGCCAACCTAAAACACTCGAAGTAAAAGAATACAAAGACAAGCTGATCACCTCTGGCTTTATTGATACGCACATCCACTACCCTCAAACAGGGATGATCGCGTCTTACGGTGAGCAGCTTCTTGATTGGTTAGAAAACTACACCTTCCCAGAAGAAAAACGCTTCAAAAACCCAGTTTATGCACACAAAGTGGCGAAGCTATTCCTAGACGAATTAGCAAGCAACGGCACCACCACGGCACTGGTGTTTGGTACCGTACACAAAGAGTCGGTTAACGTATTCTTTGAAGAAGCTGAGAAGCGTAACCTACGCATGATTGCAGGTAAGGTATTGATGGATCGCAACGCGCCTGATTACCTCACCGACACACCGGAATCTGGCTATGCAGACTCCAAGGAACTGATTGAAAAATGGCATAACCGCAGCCGTTTGCTTTACGCGGTGACACCTCGTTTTGCGCCAACCAGCACACCAGAGCAACTTGCTACTGTCGGTAAACTGCTAGAAGAATATCCAGACGTGTACATGCACACTCACCTTTCTGAAAACGAGAAAGAGATCGAGTGGGTGAAATCGCTGTTCCCAGAGCGCGACAGTTACCTAGATGTGTATGACCATTACGGACTACTTCACAAACGTTCGGTATTTGCTCATGGTATTCACCTTTCTGATTGTGAATGTAAACGCCTTGCCGATACTGAATCTGCCATCGCCTTTTGCCCAACTTCTAACCTTTTCTTAGGTTCGGGTTTGTTCCGATTACCAGAGATGGAAGAACACGGTATTCGTGTCGGCGTGGGTACTGATGTAGGCGCAGGCACCAGCTTCTCAATCCTGCAAACAATGAGTGAAGCGTACAAGATCATGCAGTTACAGCATAAGAAACTGCACCCAGCTAAGTCGCTGTTCTTGGCAACGCTAGGCGGTGCACGTTCGCTGCATTTAGAAGACAAGATTGGTAACTTGGAAGTCGGCAAAGAAGCGGATTTCGTAGTGTTGGATCTACACGCAACTCAGCTGATGCGCTTTAGAATGGAACAAACCACCAAGCTTGAAGAGAAGTTGTTTGTGCTAATGAGTTTGGGTGACGACAGAACCGTTAGCGAGACTTACATCTACGGCGAAAAGGCCTACGATGTGAACTTCAAAGATTACAAAAAGCTCGTTAGTTAGGCTTAAAACCGAGTAACAATCGCTAGACAGCGGCAGCCGTCGTTAATTAAAAATCCGTCCAGATTTATCTAGCCTTTAAAGACCAGTTGCTGATGCCACTGGTCTTTTTTGTGCTTCATTCAAAGAAATATAAATTAACCGCTCACAGACAACGATCTTCGGTGACGCCAAGTCATTATATTGATAGGTTAATGTTTATACATTTCGACTTCATACTTCACTTTAGCGTCTCTCCAAAACATTCGTTTATCAGCTAAATGGAAGCACTACATCTAGAAAGGAATTCTATGTTCGAACAGGTCGTCAGCATTCTGTTTCCCGTTTTTGCTTTAGCCAGTGCTGGCTTTGCGGTAGGTCGTTGGCTCAAGCCCGATTTCAAACCGATCAATCGCATCAACATGGATGTATGTATTCCTGCTTTGGTGTTTGCATCGCTGACCACCATGCCTCTCGACACCGAACAACTACCACTCATCACCGCTTCTTTGGTTGCGGTGTTGGTGCCAGCACTATTGATGATTCCAATCTGTAAAATCTTTAAGCTCAACTTCAAAGCTTGGGCTCCGCCACACATGTTTCGCAACAGTGGCAACCTCGCGATCCCTCTGTTCACGTATACCTTTGGCGAGAGCGCATTAGCCCCTGCAGTACTGCTGTTTGTGGTATCGGCGTGTGTCCATATTAGTGTGGGGTTAGCGTTACTAAGTGAAGGCAATCCGATCAAGCAGATCCTCAAGATGCCGATATTCTTAGCCGCAGCATTAGCGATGACGCTCAACCTGTCTGGCATTGCAGTATGGAATCCAATCTACGAAGCAACATCGCTACTCGGCCAAGCAGCCGTGCCCATCATGCTGTTGTCGTTGGGTTCGCAAATGGTGAACTTGAAGCTAAGCGGACTCAAAGTTGGCTTGCTGTGTACGGCTCAATCGCTGTTTACTGGTGCCATCGCCTTTGCCATCATCTACTTCTTTATTCCGCTGCCTACGTTGCACCTACAGATGATGGTGCTGTTCACCATGCTGCCACCCGCCGTGATGAACTACCTGTTCGCAGAAAGGTTCAATGTCGAGCCGCCTAAAGTCGCATCTATGGTGTTGTTCGGTAACTTCCTAAGTGTGGTCACCTTGCCTATCTTGTTGTCATTCGCGCTGTCTATGTCATCTTAAAGAACCGCGAACCTTCAGGTTTACGACCTTTAAAACTTAGCCAATCAATAAAAAGGGAGCGCAACTTAGCAAAGTTGACGCTCCCTTTTCAGACTATATTTTCTATTTATCTCAAGCTGTGCCTCTCTCCGCAAGCACCTCTTTAAATGCGAACATGCCATTTAACGCAGCTGGGAACCCCGCATACACCGACATCTGCAGTATCACTTCTTTAATCTCTTCCTCGCTACATCCAACATTGAGTGCCGCATTCAAATGCACCTTAAGCTGAGAGGCACAATTGCCGAGTGCAGTAAGGGCAGCGACGGTCGCGATCTCTCGTGATTTCAAATCCAAACCGGGGCGTGAATAGATATCACCAAAAGGATACTCGATAGTATATTTTGCAAGATCAGGGCAGATGTCTTGCAGGCTCTCGATAACCTGTTGCCCTGCTTCTCCGTCGATATGATTAAGTCTTTCTAAGCCAATGTCGAAACGTGATTGATTCATGAGTTTGTTCCTGTATTTATAGTTCACAGGAACACCTTACAAGTTAGAGTCGACTCTAAGTCAACGGACTTTTCCATCTCGATACAAACTAATTTTTTGCTCTAGCGCAGCCAGATGCTTTTGCTGCTCTTCGATATGGGACCTCAAATTCTGTTGATGTTGTTCGAGCAACACTTGGCGCTGCGAAGTCGATTCCGGCCCTAACTCCCTTAGCTTTGCGTATTCTAGAATCTCATCCAGTGGCATTGCGGTGTCTTTTAAGCGCTTCACGAACTCAATCCAGGTAACGTCCTTCGATGTATAGACTCGATGACCGCTACTGTTCCGCTGAACATTTTTCAACAAGCCGATTTTTTCATAGTAGCGAAGCGTGTGAGCCGACAAACCCACCAACTGAGAAAACTCACTCACATTCATTACTTCACCTTTTCTATCTGGGTATAGGAACTCAAACTATGCGCACTTATCTAATTTGAGCTCTGCGGTGACTTTCGTCAAACGTAACGCAATCGCAAAACACACTAAGTAAGGACTCACATACCAAAAGATACTTTCTAGTGGCTGCTTCACCTGCGCTTCTCTGGTTTTTATGTATTGGTTTTTCTGCATCTCATACTGACTCAGCATACCATCCACCCACACGGCATCACTTTCCACCAGCGATACGCTAGGCGCAGGAACCGTAAAATCCGATGCGTTGGGTAACAAGGTGAAATCGACATCTTTGAACGTGATAGCTGTATCCAAATACCACAAACACGCTTCGTGGTGCTGAGCGTGATTATCTAAAGATGGTTGACCGGTGCAGGTATCACTTCGCAGCTTATCCAAAGAAAACTGCTGAACCGATTCTAAAATCGCCACCGCTCTGGTTTGTTCGGTTTCAACCCAATCACCCGCTACTTTCGCACGAATCTCAGACACTGCACCCAGCATCCCGATACCCGCCAAGAACGGCCATAAATAATCCATAAGCTTCCACTTTCGTCGGCTCAAGTTGAACCCACACCAAATCGGAAGATGAAAAAGGAGCGTTAGCCCAAGCGATAGCAAAACGAAATTCAAGGAGCTAGAGAGCATGAGTTCGCTATCAAAGAAGTTCTTCATAATGAGAGACTTGCCTGTGTAACAAAGAGAAATTTGATACTAGGTTCGATATTTGAAAAGAGTGTAAGAGGAAAGTAAAAACAGCACCAACAATTGGCGTTGGCGCTGTTTATTTAAGCAACTAACGGCTTTTCCATCGGGATGCAGTCGAGGCTAATACCTCTAGGCGAGTGATAAGTGGAAAGTTCATCACCGATAAAACCACACGAACGATAAAATTCCGCAGCATTCAGGGTCGATTCTAGCTTCATTAACGGCAAGTTGTGTTGAATCGCGAGTTCCTCTAAGAACTGCAACATCTGCTTCGCTGCGCCTTTTCCGGAAAAATCTGGGTCCACAAAAATAGCATCAATCATACCGGTTTCGATGTTGATTTTACCGCTGCCAATCACTCGGTCATCGACTTGTGAAACGTGAAAAGTTTGGACTACATCGCTTATGAATCCATCAGACATTCCACCCTGCGTCCATATTGACAGCTGTTCTTCTGAGTAATAAGCCGAGCACTTGTCGACAATGGCACGGCTTCGAATATCGAAAATATCCTGAGCATCAGACTCAACCGCTTTTCTAATTGTGATCATAAGCCTACCTCTGGTGACTAAAAGATACTACTTGCTAGTAAATCGAATAACTACTCGGTGACTAACGTTGGAGATTGCTTCCCCTTAGCTGACATAAGATAAAAACCAACGGCACCAACAACTGAAATTAATATCACACTAAACCAAGTGAAAGTGTACCCATAATCATCGATAAAGTAGCCAATCACGATAAAACTAGGCATAACGAAAACCGTTCGCAAGGTAATGAGCACGCCTTGAATGCGTCCACGATGACTCGAAGGGGAGTTGTTTGCTAGATATATGCCCTCTTTTGTCAAAAGAAGAACCTCGCCCGCAGATAGAAATAGCCAAGCAAAAAAATGAACAGGAATGTTGGGAAACAACATGACGAGCATATAACCAAAGGCAAACATAAAGCCTGCATAAGCAAGGCTTACGGTTTCAGCCTTACCTGACGTGAACTTCATTAAGATTGGCGTAATCAGCACCACTACAACACAAGCGTAAGTCATGAGTTGCCCGAAAATAATTGGGCCTTGCTCTCCAAACACATGGCTCAAATACAATGGACTCGCCATAGTCATTTGATTTAGCGAATACCACAGCAATCCACATAGAAAAGTGAACAACAAAAGCCGTGGCCTTGATTTTAAAACTGACCAAACCGAACCAGAAACGGGCTGTTCCAGTTCACTCTCGCTGGTCGATTCCGTTCCAGGTTGCAACTTCACAAATGCAGCCACAATAAAAACACAAAAAAGAGCCGCAAAACCGTTGCCGAAAAATATCCAGTCAGTGTGATTCCAGAACAAGTACCCAGCCATAACAGGACCAAGAGCTGAACCAAAGTTATAGGCTAGATAACTCAGTGACATGACTGCATCACGATTCTGAGGGGTAGAAAGGTCCGCAACTAAAGCATTACTCGCGGGCAACGCTAAACCGCCAAAGAAATAGGCACAAAACAAAAACACAGGTACAACTACCGGAGCATCGGCAAAGAAACCACAAATAATCAATAATACAGCACACATAAACTCGCCAAACACCATGACCCGCTTATGTCCCAACCTATCCGCTAATCTCCCACCTAAAAAGCTCCCTAAAAGGTAAGAGCCCGTCACACCCATGGCAAGGGAACCTGCGACTGTTGCGGAATAACCCAACTTATCGGTTAACAGTAAGACTAAAAATGGAACGATAAAGTTACCCATTCCCAGAATCATTCTAGCCAGTGCTAAATAATAGATATTATTCGGTAAATATCTATAAATAGAAATGGCTGAGAAAAGCTTATGAATCATGAAGTTCCTAAAGTATGTAAGTGCTTGATTATGAATTTCTATTCGATAGTACTGAAATCGAGATTTCTAGGAACAGCAACACTAACAACCTGACTTCCCGCGATTAAGTCATGCAAGCAGCGTCTGTTTTTACGGAAAACAAACAGGTAATTAAGAATCGATATATATTGACCAATAACAGGAATATAAACAAAGATGTTCATAGGTAAAATTCGTTTGATCATTATGTTGAATAGCCCTAGTTGCTTGCCATCCATATCAACAATCGCAATTTCCATTACATTTTTACCGATCGTTTGTCCCTTCTTTTGCAGTAAGTAGCCATTACACAAGAGGAATATCACCCAGCCATAAACAAACATCATGATTTGTTCATGTAACTCTATGACTCCATTAGAAACGGCTCGATCGAACAAATCGGTATATAGGACCACTGGAATCATAGCAGCTGCATAAATGAGGCCGTCGATAACAAACGCCCAAAACCGAGACCATCGAGACGCGAGTACAATTGCAGGGGTATTTTCTATTACTTCAGACATGTCCTTTCCTAAGGTGGTATTGATTATTGGCGTAGAGCAATCGATTTTTGATAGCGCCAAGTTGATGTACTAATAGACAAATCTTGAAATTAGTCCGAAAGAAAACACTTTGCTTTCAATGGATAAGTCACTATTTATAAAATCATGCGAAACATAACACAAACCAATACCTCCACTAATACCCTATGCAATATGTGTGAGCGTAGTTGCGTAAATTTAAGCGATTAAACCGTGGTAAGATAGTTTGAAGGAAATTTAAGAGGGTCAATCTTCAGAGGTAATGTTTTTTGACTTAACACACTGTATTAATAAAACTTTTGTTAATTGGACAATTAGAGGTGAGGGGCACTGTTGCTATTTCAGATCCAGCACATGCTCGATAAAAGTCGACTTCTTTCCACGGTACTTTTCTTGAGACCAACCTTCACAAGACATTTTGAGGGTGTTGTATTGCTGAACTAATACCGGATTCGCACGTAGCTTGTCGCGAAACCTTAGAAAGCATTCGAACTCAGAACCATTGGCCACCACTTGCAAGGCCACATCATCCCCTGATGTAGGCTCCAACATACACAGTTCCGGCGTTCTTAAGGTATCGAGTTTCTCATTGAAGCCGAGTGTTGTGAGTCTCTCTATAGCATCCTCAAGTTCGACAAGCTCAACACCTACGAAGATATCCAAATCGCCCTTAGACACGGCTGATGGAATAGAAGATGCGCCTACGTGCTCAACTCTCGCGTTAGGGATTAGCTTTTTGATGTCACGTTCGTATCGGATAAACAGCTCGTTGCAAGCTGCTTGGTATTGTTCCGCGGGGTAAAATTTCATATATCCTTACTCCGAATCACAAACTATTGAACACACCAATTGCTAACAGAAACAACACGATGCTAATAGCTCCGATATAAGAGATTCTGGTTCGCTCTTTTTCAGTTGGAATCAGTGGGGGAAAGCGCCCTAGTGTGAATACTTTACAGACTATCCAGCCAGCTCCATAACCAATGAACTCAATCAATATCGACTGAAACATATACCTAAAGAATGAGCTCAATGCCCTAAAATACGCGACTATCAAGTCTTCCATTTTTTGTCCTAACCAAAGTCAATTTGGGCTAAAAATGCCACGTGTAGATATTCATATCAAGAACCTTATACAGGACTACATACGGAATTGGCCACTTGGTACTTGGTTAGATATCCAGAATTGTACAATGAGGAAAGAGATAAATAGCGCCAATAAATAAAACTGACGCTTAACGTTCAGTTAGAAGTTTGGGGAAATTTCGATAGCACATTGAGGGTTTCAATTTCATTTTGTCTAAGTAACAAACTACCGACGACCAAAATTTACTTTCAAGACATTATGATGTTCAGTCTGCTCAACCAGATTTTGACGTTTCCAAACCGGGTTTTGCTTCCAGTACAAACCTGTTTTTTGAATTAATATGCCGCCACCACAATGTGAAGATAAGCTCCCTGTCATTTGTATACCACCAATCTGTGAACTGTCAGGAGTAAGTTCGATTCTTGTCCCCGCGATCGTCATATTGACTTCTACAGCAGTTATTGGAAAGGTCAAGTCATCGAACACATTATAACCATACTTCTTAATTGCTTGTTCTTTACTTTTAAGCTCTATAAAACGCAAGTATAGATAGTCTCCATTAGGGTAACTAACCTCTAGCTCTTTCCCTTGAGGAGGACTTCTTAAATCAATTGGTGAGCCGATGTTTTCCCAAGAATTATCTTCAATTATAATTCGCTCTTCTGGCTCTAAACTCAGCATATTTACATTCAGCCGCAAATAACCATGTTCGTCTCGTACTAATGAAACTAGGTCTACATTATCGATAGTAATTATCTTTGGCGTTTCATAATAAAAGTTGCCACCTACAACTGCTAACAAGTCCTTACGTAGCCAGTCCAGACTTCCCTTAACCAAATCTGCATTTACCTTATCTCTTTTTAAAGCATGGAGCTGATCCACCGTATAAGCTCCACCATCTGCTTTCTTATGATGTTGTGCACACAAAGCGATCATACCTTCAGGCTCATTATGAGCTCTCACGCTTACTGGAGGATCAAAGTGATGGTATTCAAGGTAAGGGTTTCCACACCCTTTTACTGGACAGCCAAAACCAACTTCTGTGCGAAGCACCTTTTTTATCGCCTTAGGGATAGGCTTTCGTCCCGACATATATCGTAACTCCAACTTTGAATAGTATTTAAGGTAAATCGAACATATAGTTCTGCCCGCATTTAAGCGAATATCACTAATAGCATTTCATTCCGATCACTTTAATCCACATATGCACCTAGAGTCACCAACTGAATGATAAATCTGCATTACCTTTGTCCAAAAACAAAAAGCCCCGGTTATAGGAACCGGGGAAACAGGGTGGGATGAGTTTGGTGCGTGCCCGAAACCAAACTCTCCCCAAGCCTCACCTAAGACTCATGCTCTTAGGTAAAGGATTCACATCATTATTGAAGCGTAGCGCCTTGCTCTACCCATGTGCCGATGAGTGCGCGTTCTTCGTCGGTCATTTGAGTCATGTTGCCGAGCGGCATCACCTTGGTTGTTACCGTTTGAGCAACAATCCTTGGTACGTTGGCTTTAATCTCTTCTGGGGTATCAAACATCACACCGGCTGGCGCAGCAGCAAAAGCAGCGTGGCTCGGGGTTGATGAGTGACACACAGAACAGCGCTCTTGAATGACTTTGTTGATGGTTTCAAAGCTTACGCCTGCGCTAGCAGTTTGCATTGCGTGGTCTGCTGGTACAGCTTGAGAACTAACCGTAGTTGAAGCTGTGCCGTTCGAAACAACCTCTTCTGTCGCCGATTCAGTCGCGCTTACTTGCACTTCTTGAACCACTGGTGCTTGTACAACCGGAGTCATCTGTTTTTTCGCATAAGGTGAGGTAACAAACGCGAGCGTGATCATACCCAATGCCGCTACAGGTACTGTCCAGGCAAACTTCTGGCTACCATGACGGGTGTTGAAGTAGTGGCGCACCAAGATGCTGAAGATCGCTAGCCCAGCAAGAATCAGCCAGTTGTATTCCGAGCCATAAGTACTTGGGAAGTGGTTACTTATCATGATGAACAGCACTGGCAGTGTCATGTAGTTGTTGTGACGAGAACGCAGTAAGCCTTTCGCTGGCAGTGCCGGATCCGGTTCGCGCTTCTCTTCAATCGCTTTCACCAAGTTACGCTGCGCAGGCATGATAACGCGGAATACGTTACCCACCATGATGGTACCAATGATCGCACCAACATGGATGTAAGCGCCACGACCACTGAACACTTGAGTTAGGCCGTACGTCGCAGCGACGAGCAGCACAAACAGCACAACGCCAAGCAACACGGGGGTTTTACCTAATGGTGAGTCACACAGTAAGTCGTAGATAAACCAGCCGGCAACGAATGAACCAATACCAATCGCGATTGCGGTTGTTGAATCAAGGCCAGAGCCCGGTGCAATCAGGTAAATCTCAGCGTTGAGGTAGTAAACCACACCCAGTAGACACACACCGGTGATCCACGTGAAGTAGGCTTCCCATTTGAACCAGTGCAGGTGCTCTGGCATCTCGGGTGGCGCAAGTTTGTATTTTTCTAGGTGATAAATACCACCACCGTGAATTGCCCATAAGTCGCCTGAAAGGCCCGTTTTTGGGTTTACTCGGTTAAGGTTGTTCTCTAACCAAACAAAGTAAAATGATGCGCCTATCCACGCAACACCAACAATCATGTGAGCCCAGCGTATTGCTAGATTCAACCACTCTGTAATATGCGGATCCATAATAAACTCCTGTATCACAACGCTTTAGCTAAGCGTTGCTCTTCCTTATTGTCGTCCGTTGGCAAGTCGTCCAAATGCAATGCCACTCGGTCGCTGTCGAAATAAACTTCGTCACAGTTATGCCCTTCGCCGCCTCTATCGACGATCAAGAACTGGTCTTGATCGGTGAGGGCGAGAACTGGGTGATGCCACACCCCTTTGTGATAGTTCACTCCTTGACGACCGTTGCTCAAGAAAGCTCGGCTATTGGCTAATGTAGGATCGTCGCCTTTTGGCGCAACAACAATTAAATAGGGTTGACCAAGTAATGGAATGAATGCCTGAGAGCCAAGTGGATGACGCTCTAACATTTTGATGGTCAGTGGGTAGCTCAACGGTGTGGCTTGGAAGATGCTGATGATGGCTTCTCCGTCTTGGTCTTGCACATCCGTTGTCGCTAGCTTGTGGTAGCGACGTGTTGATCCACTGTTGATCATGAAGAAATCACTATTATCGGACTCGATAACATCGCCAAACTCTGCAAAAGCCTGCTTGGTTAACGGTTCGATGGATAAACGACGTATTCCATTACTCATACTCATTTCCTTACCTATTTCGCTTTCGTACCAAACAGACGCAAACGGCTGATACCACCATCTGGGAATATGTTTGCACGTACGTGGGTAATCGCACCAAGGTCGTTTACCTCAGAAATGAATTCGTGAATCTCGTGCGCTTGCAGCTTTTGTGCAGGCAACAGTTCACGCCAGAATAGGCTTTGTGTTTCGACTTGGTCGTCGGTACCGCCTTTCACGTAAGCCGCTTGAATCGAGCAGCTGTCAGGGTAGTTACCTTTGAAATGAGCCGTATCAACAACGATGCGTTCGATGTTACCTGGGTGACCTAGTGCCACGATAACCCAGTCGTTACCCGGTGTACGACGACGTGCTGTTTCCCAGCCATCACCCATGTTTTCACCGCGGCCAGGGCCTAAAATGTTGGCTTTGTTGCCGTAGTGCTCATCGCTACATGCTAGCGCTCGGCCACCGTGTTCAACCGATGCTAGGTCAACTTGTTGCTGAGAATCAATTGCTTCCCAATCCACACTTGGTCGGCCATAAACACGTAGGCGCGCGACACCGCCGTCTGGATAGATGTTCAAACGTAGGTGCGTAAATACTTGGTCGCTTTCAATCGCTTCAAGATGATGATGATCACCTTGTAGTGCCATTGAAGGCAAAATTTCTTGCCACTCTGTTGAGTCAGTTGGCTCACCTTGTGGTGAATAACACGCGTCAATTGATGCCGAAGGTGGGAAGTTACCAGTGAAGAATGAGGTATCAATATCAACGCCAGCAATAGTGCCAGCTAGGCCAAGGCGAACGACACAGTAGTCATAACCTTCACCGCGTTTGCGTCTGCTTTCCCAACCGTCCATCCACTTGCCGTTATCGTCGTATAAGTCGTCTTTCCACTCTGGCGCTGCGTGGCTGAGAAGACGGCTTTTATCCGCGAAAAAATCGTCTGTTGCGAAGATAGCTTCTGCGCCGAGTTTTTCGTCTGCAAGGTTTATGTATTGTTCAAATGTTTGGGTCATGTCCGTGTAATCCTATCCAATTAATCAAGTAATAATAAAATGAGAACTCAGTGGCTTATTCGCTTATAAAGCGGGCTCTTAGCGCACTAAGACTGGGCTGAGATAGCTGTTAACTCCGTTAACTTACATATCCCAGAGACGAAACATCGCGATCTTGTTGATCTCTTGAATCGCCGTAGCAAACTCAGTTTCACTATCATTTCCTAATCGCATCTCGAACGACTCAAGAATTTGGTAACGATTGGCTCCCTTCACCGCCATGATAAAAGGGAAATTGAAGCGACTTTTGTAGCTGTCGTTGTAAGAAGTGAATTTTTCAAATTCTTCGGCGTTGCACTGGTCGATGCCCGCCCCCGCTTGTTCTTTGGTCGACGACTCGGTGAGTTCGCCGTTTACTGCTGCTCGACCGGCTAAATCCGGGTGAGCGTTGATCAAAGCCAACTGTTTGCCTTGGTCTGCACTTAACAAGGTCGATGCCATTTTCAGATGAAGATTCTCGATATGGTCATCTTCGGCATTCAAACCTTGGTCATACACCACTTCTGCAACCCACGGGCTGTGCTCGTAAACATCAGCAAAGTGCGCGACAAAGGTATCGCGGTCCATGGTTGTTGGTTGGCATGATCGAAATTCAGTCACGTTAAGCCTCCTTGCTTCACTGCTACTTTTGATGTTGATGATTAGCGTTATTTGGTTGATATGGATGATGTTGGTGCCAGTGGTTGGCGATATCGATTCGACGACATAACCACACGCTGTCGTGCTGTTTTACGTAATCTAAGAAACGTCTTAATGCAGCAATACGACCGGGGCGACCAATCAGACGACAATGCAACCCAACCGACATCATTTTCGGTGCGGTTTCGCCTTCCATATAAAGGGTGTCAAACGTGTCTTTCAGATATTGGAAGAACTGTTCACCAGAGTTAAAGCCTTGCGCCGTTGAAAAACGCATGTCGTTCACATCAAGTGTGTAAGGGATCACCAATTGCGGATGACCAGTCTCGGTGTGCCAATAAGGCAGGTCATCATCATAGGCATCTGAGTCGTAAAGAAAGCCGCCTTCTTCTGCGACTAAGCGACGCGTATTTGGACCAGTTCGACCGGTGTACCAACCTTGTGGGCGTTGACCCGTCACTTGTTGGATGATCTCAATCGCTTTGGTCATGTGGTCGCGCTCTTCAGATTCATCAATGTATTGATAGTCTATCCAGCGGTAGCCGTGGCTACAGATTTCGTGACCCGCTTCGACCATGGCTTTGGCTACTTCTGGGTGACGCTCAATCGCCATTGCGACAGCAAATACGGTCAGTGGGATTTCATATTCATCGAACAAGCGAAGAACACGCCACACACCCGCACGGCTACCATATTCATAGATGGATTCCATGCTCATGTGACGTTCGCCTTTAATCGGCTGTGCTGACGGGATCTCTGAAAGAAAAGCTTCAGACTCGTCGTCTCCATGTAACAAACAACGCTCACCGCCCTCTTCATAGTTCAATACAAAAGAAACCGCGACGCGCGCATTACCTGGCCATTGAGGGTTTGGAGGGTTAGCTCCGTAACCGATCAAATTTCTTGAATAATCCTTATTCATCCAAGTACTCCTAACATAAGTGGTTGGCTTAGCCGCTCTTTAAGTGAGTCGCCAAATGATTCAACCAAATGGATTCTCGATAAACAGAGCAACCTTACCCCTGTACATTTATTGTATACAATTATTTATCTCAATGTAAAGATTTTGTTATTCAAGTTAAATTTACGCACTATTGCCATTTAAAAACAACAGCTTAATAAAGTCAAAGCTCACCAAAAAACGATAATCAAGATCTATAAAGTCAGAAAAAACGACACAATAGTTAACATTTTTCCAACAATTCGCTTTACTAATTGTGTACAGTTCGTACATAGTTAGTGATAACAAAGTGACCAGTTGCATTCTTTGCAAGGTCGAAACAGACAGATAAACCACGGAACAGAGGAGCGCCAAAAGCGCTATTAAAGGACTATGGGAAGATTAACAACACACGTATTAGACACGACTCACGGCTTACCGGGTGCAGAGATCAAGGTAGAGCTTTATAAGGTCAATGAAGACTCAACAGAAAAGCTGGCGACGGTAATCACTAACTCCGATGGCCGAACCGATGCGCCGATTCTGGCAGGGAATGATTTCCGACCGGGGAAATATCAATTGGTGTTTTACGTAGCCGATTACTACAAAAGCAAAGGTGTGGAATTGGATGGTGTGCCTTTCCTAGACGATGTGGTTATTCGTTTCGGCTTAGATGATCCAGAAGCGCATTATCACGTTCCTCTTCTCGTCTCGCCTTACAGTTTCTCAACCTATCGGGGCAGTTAGTCCCGTGTCCTAGAACTTCGAACTAGGCCCAACCATCGAATAATAAACAAATTCACGTGTACATCCCAAAAGGTGTGCACTCACTAAACACGTTCATATAAAAATACTAACAACGTTATTAGTTAGAAGTTGATGACTAATCAACTGATAGCTAAAGAAATAGCGGCTAGGAAAAAACCTTAAAACTTAATATTGAAATCTCGCTGTATTCAATAAATGGATCACAACATAAAAGGACTTGCTGACATGAGTGAGAGTAAAACAGAAATACTCAACCAAGATGCGAATAACGGAATTTTAGAGAAACTCTTTAAAATTAAGGCACACGGAAGCAGTGTGAAAAATGAGTTGGTCGGCGGTGTCACCACCTTCGCAACCATGGCTTACATCATCTTCGTTAACCCACAAATCATGGCCGCATCGGGTATGGATGCAGGAGCGGTATTCGTCGCAACCTGTATTGGTGCAGCTATCGGTTGTTTGTTAATGGGGTTATTTGCGAACTGGCCTGTCGGACTTGCGCCGGGCATGGGCTTGAATGCCTTCTTCTCGTTCACGGTAGTAAGCGAAATGGGCTACAGCTGGGAAGTGGCACTGGGTGCGGTGTTTATCTCAGGTATCTTGTTTGTCGGGATGAGTTTCTACAAAGTCCGCCAATGGATCATTGAAAGTATCCCTGTGAGTTTACGTTACTCCATGACTGCGGGCGTTGGTTTGTTCTTAGGTCTAATTGGTCTTAAAACAGCAGGTATCGTCGTCGAAAACCCAGCAACACTGGTATCACTAGGTGACTTCACTAAACCTGAAGCGCTACTGGCCGCTATCGCTTTCCTTATCATCGCTGTTCTGAGTGAGCGTAAAGTATTTGGTGCGGTGTTAATCGGTATTTTGAGTGTAACGCTCGTCGGTATGATGCTTGGCTTAGTGCATTACAACGGCTTCTTCGCGGCGCCACCAAGCTTAGCGCCTACGTTCCTAAAAATGGACATTATGGGCGCTCTCGATGTTTCAATGATCAGCGTTATCTTGGCTTTCCTTTTTGTAAACATGTTCGATACCGCGGGTACTTTGATGGGCGTGGCCGAGCGTGCAAACCTAACTAACCCTGAAACAGGAAAAATTGAAGGCCTAAGCAAAGCGCTGAAAGCCGACAGTATCTCAAGTGTGGCAGGTGCGTGTGTGGGTTGTCCGCCAGTAACCAGTTACGTAGAAAGTGCAGCGGGCGTTGCAGCAGGCGCACGAACAGGCCTATCTGCGATTGTGGTTGGGGTGTTGTTCTTAGCGGCGATTTTCCTATCTCCACTTGCAGGCATGATCCCAGCTTACGCAACCTCTGGCGCGTTAATTTACGTAGCGTTCGTGATGATGAGCAGCATGCAGCACGTTGATTGGAAAGACTTCACCAACGGTGCTCCCGCAGCCATTACAGCGTTAATGATGCCTCTGACCTTCTCTATCGCGAATGGTATCGCACTGGGTTTCATTACCTACACAGTGCTGAAACTGGCGACAGGTAAAACAAAAGACGTCTCGATTTCGATGTACTTCTTAGCGGCTATTTTTGTCGCGAAGCTCGTGTTCATCGGTTAATCACCCAACGTAACTATCGCTTGGCTTGTTCGCAGGCCGAGCTATCAAGACACATGCTAAAACAACATTTTTAAGAAAAAGCTAATTGTGCTAATCAGCGGAACACACAAATATCCGCTCGGTTAGTGCACCTTTTTTATGACCCTACGCAGTTTGTAGAAGTCATTATTTGACCGCCAATCGCCTGTAAACGGAAACACAGGCAGAGGAATATCAAATGAAACTTCTGTACACCCTAAATGAAAGACCGCCTCACGGCTTAACCTTCCTACTCGCATTACAGCACATGCTCGCCTCGATTGGTGGCATCGTCGCTGTTCCCCTTATTGTCGGCGCGTCAATTGGCTTGCCTAACACCGAGATCGTTTCGCTGATCAATGCTGCGCTGCTGGCGTCAGGTATTGTAACCGTCGCTCAATGTCTCGGTTTTGGCCCTGTTGGCATTCGACTACCCGTGGTGATGGGTTCGAGCTTTGCCTTTTTGGGCGTCGCCATTTCAATCGGCAACGAAGGCGGTGTCGCCGCGATAATGGGCTCAGCGCTTATCGGCTCGTTCGTGGTGATTGGTGCCAGCTTCTATATGGACAAGGTTCGGAAGCTGTTCCCAACCGTAGTAAGTGGTGTAGTGGTTACCTTAATCGGCTTAACCATTTTACCGGTTGCCATGAACTGGGTCGGAGACTCCCCTGCCAACACAGAACAATTCGCCACGCTGCCAAAGCTATTTCTAGCACTGATCTCTTTGGGGATTGTGGTTGGCGTATCGGTTTACTGTAAAGGCGCGGTTGCCGCTTCGGCCATCGTGATTGGTTTAGCGGGCGGTTACATTGTGGCGCTATCACTCGGCATGGTCGACCTTGAGCAAATCAGCTCTGCCGCTTGGGTTGGCGGACCTGAGCCCTTCAAATATGGCTTTACCTTTTCTGCGAGTGCCATCATCAGTATGAGCTTGGTGTACATAGTGGTTATCGCCGAAGCTACGGGTGATTTCATGGCATTAGGCAACAACTGCCAAACCCAAGTCAGCGGTAAAGACTTAAAACGTGGTCTTCTAGGCGATGGCCTTGGCAGTACCTTATCTTCAATTTTAACGGCAATGCCACTGGCATCATTCAGTCAAAACGTCGGCATTGTGGGTATCACAGGTGTAGCAAGTCGTTATGTAGTGGCTGCAACCGGTGGTTTGCTAATTTTAGGCGGTTTATTCCCGAAATTAGCCGCTATTGCCGTCACGATTCCGAAACCTGTTCTAGGTGGTGTGGGTTTTGTGATGTTCGGTATGATTGCCTACGCGGGTATCCGCATGTTGATCAAGGCCGCAGACACCAAGCGAAATGCCTTGGTAATCTGTGTAGGTTTGGCGTCTGGCTTAGCCGTCACTTTCGAACCAAGATTACTGCAACACTTGCCGCATGACCTTGCGAACTTTCTTCACTCAGGCATCACTACCGGTACTATCATGACGGTGCTATTGAACCTTGTTTTACCAAAGTCTTCACGAGCAGAAGAGCAAGAGGCACTAGCCGAAAGCCAAGCGCAAGTTGAGCTAGAAATGAAAGAGCAAGCTGAAGAAGAGTTACAGTCAAACGACCAATTAGAGATTCAGCAAGCAAGTACAGAAGCAGACGTTCAAGCAGCATCAGAAAACCCTGAGCCCAAAGCGAACTAACTGGTTCACTGACTGACGTAAAACCGATTTTCACAGAATCAGGGCTGATTAGAGCATTGAACGTTTTAACGCCCTGATTCGAATTTATCTTTCAACAGCAAATACCAATAAAGACCCTCTTCCCTGAAAAGGCTGAGATGGCTAAGGACTACTATGAATGGAAACCATCTGGATTAAGAATCCTCTCGCAATCTACACTGGCTCACTGGCTGATGCAGAAGGCGGTATTGTCATTAAAGGTAATACAATCATTGAGCTGGTTGGCAAACACAAAGAACCGACCTTACCCGTAGATTACAGCGTCGACGCCTCTCGTCATGTTGTGACTCCTGGGCTTATCAATGCGCACCACCACTTCTATCAAACCCTAACGCGTGCCTACCCCGGAGCACTGAATAAAGAACTCTTCCATTGGCTACAAAGCCTCTATCCAGTTTGGGCCAACCTCGATTCGGAGATGATGAGCCTTGCCACAGAGTTAGCTCTGGTTGAGTTGATGATGTCGGGCTGTACCACAGCGTCAGACCATCATTACTTGCTGCCAAACGGGCTAGAGCACGCCATCGATTTACAAGTCGAGGCCGCAGAGAAACTAGGTGTAAGAGCGATATTCACGCGCGGTTCCATGAGCCTTGGGGAAGATGAAGGTGGGCTACCTCCACGACACACCATTCAAGCCGAACAAACCATCATTGATGACAGCCAACGCTTGATTCGCGATTACCACCAGCGCGATGAAGGGGCGATGATTCAAATCGCACTCGCGCCTTGTTCGCCGTTCTCGGTCACCACCGATCTGATGAAAGAGACCGCCAAGATCAGTGAGCGTGAGAACGTGATGATGCACACTCACCTATGCGAAACGCTCGATGAAGAGGACTTCTGTATCGAGAAGTTCGGTCTACGCCCTGTCGATTACCTAGAAGATGTGGGCTGGCTGAATGAACGCACTTGGCTTGCACACGGCATTCACTTCAATCCAGAAGAGATCAAGCGCTTGGGTAAAGCAGGCATTGGCATCAGCCACTGCCCTACTTCCAACATGATGCTGGCTTCTGGTATTTGTAAGAACAACGACCTTGAAGCCGCTGGCGTAAAAGTCGGGCTAGGTGTAGATGGTTCCGCCTCAAACGATGGCTCAAATATGATTGCTGAAGTGCGCATGGCGATGTACTTACAGCGCCTGCAGTATGGCTCTGCCAACGTTTCACACTTCGACGCACTGCGCTGGGCAACGTCAGGCTCAGCACGCGCAATGGGTAGAACGGATATCGGTACACTAGAAGTCGGAAAACAAGCCGACATCGCGATGTTCAAACTTGATGACATTCGTTTCTCTGGCAGCCACGATCCACTTGCAGCACTACTACTCTGCGGCGCTCAACAAGCAGATAAAGTGATGGTTGCAGGTAAGTGGCGAGTGAACGATGGCGCTGTGATTGGCGTAGACATGGAACAACTAATGCACCGCCACCATGCAGCTGCAATGAAGCTAGGTAAACTGGCGATGAATAATTAAATACTCTCTAACTAGAAAAGCGAAAAAAGGCCGACGTGATGTCGGCCTTGTTCATTCAGTTCGATTTTTAGAAACCGATTTACATCTTAATCCATCAAGCTCTTCGACTTAATCGCCTTCTTAGAAAGCTCTTTGGCAAAGGCTTTGATATCTGTTTCAAACTCATCGACGCTTTGGCGGATTTCATCCAGTTGAACGGTTTGCATTACACGGTTTTCCATTACGATTTGGCCGTTCACAATCGTCGTGTCGATGTTGCTTGGGTTCGCTTGGTAAACCAAGGTCGCGTAAGGGTCGTAATTTGGCATCATGTTCGCTGATGTTGTCTCTACAATCACGATGTCTGCCTTCTTACCCGCTTCAAGAGAACCGATTTGATCTTCCATGTGTAGGGCTTTCGCGCCACCTAATGTCGCCATCTCGATAACTTGCTCAGGAATCATGATAGTGCGGTCAGAATGCTTTAAACGTTGCATGTTCGCTGCGTAACTTAGGGTACGCATGATATCAACTTGGTTTGAGCTCATGGGGCCATCGGTTCCCAAACCAATACGCATATCAGCACGGTACATATCCCATGCTGGTGCGATGCCAGTTGCACCTTTAGCGTTCGCCATTGGGTTGTATGAGATCCCTGCGTCAGCTTGCTTTAGAAGCTTTTGATCGTTCTCCGAAAGATGGATACCGTGAGCAATGACTACGCGCTCGTCCAGCACACCAATTTCATCCATGTATTCGACTGGCGATGTTGCCTTAGTTTCATCTTTGATGCGTTTCTCTTCATTTGGGAATTCAGCAACGTGAATCAGCACCGGCACATCGTATTGAGCAGACAGCTTGTTGATTTCTTGCAGCTTATCTTTGCTCACGGTGTACACCGCATGTGGCGCATAAGCAGGCGTGATTAGCTCATCGTTTTTGTATTGTTCGATAAAGCCTTTGGCGTATTCAATGCCGCCGTAAGGTTCTTTGGCATCGACCACTGGGAACTTAATCACGGTTTCGCCGAGCACAGCGCGTAAGCCGACTTCTTTGGTCGCCTTGGCCATTTCATCCATGTGGTAATACATATCGGCATAAGTGGTTACACCGCTTTGTGCTAGTTCGATAGAGCCAAGCTTGGTTGCGTTGTAAATCAGTTCACGGCTTAGCTTTTCGGCTTCTAGAGGGAAGAAGTAAGCGAACAGACGATTCGAAATACCCTCTTCCCCTAAGCCACGAAACGCGATCATCGGTAAATGGTTGTGCGCGTTCACCATACCCGGCATGACGATTCCATCTTGAGCATCAATCACTTTTTCTGCGCGATATTGAGTCATTAAATCCTCGGTACCGACTGCGATGATCTGGTCGTTTTTCACTACAACAACACCATCTTCAATCACATCCATTTCTGAATTGATGGTGAGAACCTGTCCGTTGGTGATGATCAGATCAGCGTTGTATGTTTGCGTCGCGACCGTTGAACCGCAACCTGCAAGCAGAACTGCGCTGATGGTGCATGCCAAGCTTTTAAGCGTCATTGCTAAACCTTAATGTTGTGCGTGTAATATTGTTAGCGGCTTCATCTATAAGTTTCCAGCTTTTCGCTTTTCAGAAGAGTAAGTGCCGCCAATTTTCGCGATACTATAACCTGTCATTTAAATAAAATGGCATACCTAATCGAACCGAATTCAAGATAAATGAGTTATTGCACAACAGGTCACAAAAGAGGTTCTGTGCTTATAGTCACTCACACACCTAGATAAACGTTCAAACAACATTAGCTTTTCACACCACAGCCTTTAATCACTAACTGTGTGATGAACTGAGCGGCATCGGCATAGTCTTTATCATCGAGTTGGTCCTTCTGCATCACGCTGCAAATCTGCCAGCCAAAATCGGCGTAGGTTTGAGTTGCCGCCCAGATGGTAAACATCAGGTGATGAGCGGGAACATCGTCCATTAGGCCCTGCGCCGACCATGTCGAGAACTTATCAAGAATCATCTGGGATTGCTTATACAGCTCGTCACCAATCTCTTTCGGCAATACTTTAGCGCCAGACATCACTTCATTGGCAAATACCTTAGAGGCATGTGGATGATCGCGAGAAATGATCAGCTTGGTTTGAATATATTGAGACAAGGCTTCAACAGGATCGCTGAGCTCTTCAATCGGACGAGACGCTTCTAGTAAAGGCTGAGTGACGGTTTCAAGCACAGCGTTGTAGAGCTTATCTTTTGAGCTGAAATAGTAGAAGACGTTGGGTTTGGGAATGTCGGCCGCTTTTGCGATATCAGCCATTTTTGTTGCGGCATAACCATGAGTGGCGAATTGTTCACACGCGACTTCGATGATTAAATCTTGATTCTTTTGTCTGATCCTAGACATATTGCATCCTTTACAGCTCGTTACTAAAATCATAGTAATCAACGTGCTTCATTAGTCCAGAAGATAATCTCAGAACTCAAGGTCACCGCATTGATAACAATAAAATGGCCGCTCTATTTGTTAAGAAGCGACCATTCCATACCGTGTTTTTGAACTGTTCAAGTTAAAGAATCAATATCGCGCGGAAGTCATTCACATTGGTCAGCGTTGGCCCCGTGGTTAGAAGCACATCGACTTGCTTGAAAAAATCGTAGCTGTTGTTCGCATCGAGATAGTCTTGCGCTTTAAGCGACAGGCTCGAACCTAGTTGCCATGTTTGAGGCGCGATCCATGCTCCCGCATTGTCTTCAACACCATCAATCCCGTCGGTATCAGCAGCCAATGCAAATATGTTGTCTTGGCCTTTAAGCTCGTTATACAAGCTCAACAAGAACTCACAGTTACGCCCACCGCGACCATTCCCTTTAACGGTTACCGTGGTTTCCCCGCCGGAAAGTATCACGCAAGGCGTCTCAAATGGGTGCTTGTTATTAGCCACTTGTTTGACTAGCGCAGCATGCACCTTCGCGACATCTCGCGCTTCTCCCTCTATGCAATCACTCAACACATAAGCGGGAATACCCAAGCCTTCAGCTTCTGCAGCAGCGGATTCCAATGCCGACATTGGTGTCGCGATAATATGGTGCTCCGCGTTCTTCCAACATACGTCATCTGGTTTAACCGTCTCTGACTCTGGATTATTTAGCCATTCAAATGCCGAGCGTGGTGTTTCTATTTGATAACGTTCTAAAATGGCCATCGCATCAAAACGCGTGGTGGTGTCTGGTACGGTTGGGCCAGAGGCAATCACACTAATGTCATCACCCGGTACATCAGAAATCGCCAGTGACACTACCCTTGCAGGATACGCCGCTTTGGCGAGTCGACCGCCTTTTATCGAAGATAGATGTTTACGAACACAATTCATCTCATCAATGGCGGCGCCTGATTTGAGCAGCGCCTTATTGATTTGTTGCTTCTCTGCCAAGCTGATGTCGCCACCGGGCAGACTTAACAAAGCGGAACCGCCCCCCGACAGTAGGCAAATAACCGTGTCGTCGGCACTCAAGCCACTCACCAATTGCAGCATACGTTGGCTCACTTCTAAGCCCATCGCATCTGGCACGGGGTGCGCCGCTTCAATCACTTCGATATGTTCGCAAGGGGCGGTGTGTTCATAACGAGTCACCACTAAGCCTTCAAGATCACGCAGTGCGAGATCTTGCTGTTTCTTTGCCTGCCAAACCGCTTCAAGCTCTGCGGCCATCGACGCGGCTGCTTTTCCTGCTCCTATCACCACAGTACGCCCGGCTTGATTAGCAGAGCGATAAAAAATGTCTTGAGGAAGAAAAGGTTCGATGTGATTTTTAGGTAGCGCCTGATTAACAGCACTTGAGAAAAGGGTTTGTAGAAACTGCTTAGCATCAATGTCCATCAGCCACTCCTTAGTTGACGGAGAAAAAAAGAACCCCAATACAAGGCCAAAGGGTGCCTGCTAAGATCAAGTTGGAAAGGAACAACTTCAACCTCTGCCTCGTATCAGGAACGCGTATAAAAGGAGACGAAACTACGCGATTTATAAACAAACTGTTGGGCTACGAATCGATAGCAGCCCTAATTAATTAACGGATAATCGGTTGATTGAATAACCACTAAACGGACAAACCGTTAACTAGATTAACGAATCGAGTGGTCAGAGCGTTTCTCTATCGCTTGGATAAGCGCAGAGTGGTCCCAACCTTCACCGCCCATTTCGGCACACTCGCCAAACAACTCCTGAGCATTAGCCGTATTCGGCAGTGCAACACCTAACTCTTGTGCGCCCGTTAGTGCTAAGTTCAGATCTTTTTGGTGAAGCGAGATTCTAAAGCCAGGGTCGAATGTGCCTTCAACCATACGCTCACCGTGCACTTCCAATATCTTAGAGTTAGCAAAGCCACCTAATAGCGCTTGACGAACTCGTGCTGGATCAGCACCGGCTTTTGAAGCAAATACCAAGGCTTCAGACACGGCTTCGATATTCAGAGCAACAATGATCTGGTTAGCCACTTTACACGTTTGGCCTGCTCCGTTATCACCCACCAGCGTAATATTCTTACCCATGATTTCGAACAAAGGTCGTGCTTTATCAAAGGCGTCTTGCTCACCGCCCACCATGATAGTCAGCGCCGCATTAATCGCGCCCACTTCACCACCTGATACCGGTGCATCAAGGTATGAAGCACCACCTTCGTTGATTCGAGCTGCAATCGCTTTGGTTGCGATTGGTGAGATTGAACTCATATCGATAACCAGTTTTCCAGCAGCGCCACCGGCGGTAAGGCCTTGCTCGACGCCATTGTCACCAAACAGGACGTCTTCTACTTGAGGGGTATTCGGCACCATTAAGATAATGATATCTGCTGCTTCAGCCGCTTCCGCGGGTGAATGACAGACCGTTGCACCCGCTGCCACAAGATTGGCAGGTGCTGCATTAAAGTGATCCGACAGAATCAAATCGTGACCTGCTTTTTGAAGGTTACTCGCCATAGGTTTACCCATGATGCCAGTTCCGATAAATGCAATTTTAGACATGTTGTTCTCCTTAACGTTTGAGGGTTACCAGACGCAATTAACGGTACTGGTGCAGCCAACCAAGGCCTTCTGTCGTCGTTGTTTTTGGTTTGTATTCGCAGCCAACCCAGCCTTGATAGCCAAGCTCATCAAGATAGTTGAGCACGAACGGGTAATTGATTTCGCCGGTACCCGGTTCGTGTCGGCCTGGATTATCCGCCAGTTGCACGTGTGCGATGTGGCCAATGTTCTGTTGCATGGTCGGCGTAAGATCGCCTTCCATAATTTGCATGTGATAAATATCGTATTGGATAGAAAGGTTATCGTTCCCTACCTCTTTAATGATCGCTTTGGCTTGCTCAGTGGTGTTTAAGAAGAAGCCCGGAATATCGCGGGTATTGATCGCTTCTATCACTAAGCTGATGCCCTCTGCTGCTAGCGCGTTCGCCGCATAATGCAGGTTAATCACAAACGCCGATTGCGCGTCTTGTTGAGTGACACCTTGCGGAACAATCCCGGCCAAGCAATTCACTTGTGTACAACCGAGTGCTTTAGCGTAAGCGATGGCTTTAGGTACACCCGCTTGAAACTCTTCAACTCGTGTTGGGTCTACCGCGATACCACGATCACCAGCATCCCAATCACCCGCTGGCAAGTTAAATAGCACTTGCTCTAGGTTATTAGCGTCGAGTTTTTCTTTGATTGCCTGAGCATCAAAGGCGTAAGGGAAAAGATATTCGACACCTTGAAAGCCCGCTTCTGCGGCAGCTTCAAAGCGGTCCATAAAATCAACTTCCGTGAATAACATTGACAAGTTTGCTGCAAATTTTGCCATGACTCTGTCCTTATTCTTTATTTGGTGAAACTATGACTGTTTAGTGAAGCAACGGTTATTTGGTGGAGCTACGGTTGCTTAGTAAGCCTCGCTCTATTGGAGACTTTCCGTAGAGCTAAACCTCAGCTCTACGGATACACATTACTTAATGATTACTTGTACGCCAGCGCCGTTGGAGCGTCGCCGCGGCTTTCGGCAAGTGGCTCAAATTCGTTGATGGCGTTGATCTCTACGCCCATCGCAATATTGGTCACTCGCTCAAGAATCAGCTCAACAACAACCGGTACTTTATGCTTATTCATCAACTCTTTGGCTTGTTCAAACGCAGCGGCAATTTGCTCAGGTTCACGAACTCGAATCGCCTTACAACCTAAACCTTCAACTACTGCAACATGGTCAACACCGTAGCCTTCAAGCTCTGGTGCATTCTGGTTATCGAACGCCAGTTGTACACAATAGTCGATATCAAATTGGCGCTGTGCTTGGCGAATCAAACCTAGATACGAGTTGTTCACCAACACATGGATGTATGGCAGATTGAATTGCGCGCCGACGGCCAGTTCTTCAATCATGAATTGGAAATCATAGTCACCAGAGATAGCGACAATATCGCGATCTGGATCGGCCGCTCGTACGCCTAATGCAGCGGGTGTAGTCCAACCTAGTGGACCTGCTTGACCACAGTTGATCCAGTTACGAGGCTTATAAACATGCAGGAACTGAGCGGCAGCGATTTGCGACAAACCAATGGTGCTCACATAGCAAGTGTCACGGCCAAATGCCTTGTTCATCTCTTCATAAACACGCATCGGTTTCATTGGTGCTTCATCGAAATTGGTTTTACGCAGCATGGTCGACTTGCGTTCCTGACACTCACTTGCCCAAGCATTTCGATTCGGCAGTTTGCCAGCGTCACGCCACTCTTGCGCCACTTCAACCATTAACTCCAGCGCTGCCTTGGCATCAGAGACAATGCCTAAATCTGGGCAGAACACGCGGCCGATTTGGGTTGGTTCAATATCAACGTGAACAAACTTTCGGCCTTCAGTGTAAACATCGACAGAGCCGGTATGACGGTTTGCCCATCGGTTACCGACACCAAACACAAAGTCAGAGTTGAGCATGGTTTCGTTGCCGTAACGGTGAGACGTTTGTAGCCCTACCATGCCTGCCATTAATTCATGATCATCTGGGATCGAGCCCCAACCCATCAAGGTTGGAATCACAGGAACTCCAGTGATCTCGGCAAACTGTTGCAACAATTCAGACGCGCCAGCGTTAATCACGCCACCACCAGATACAATCAGCGGTTTTTCAGATTGAGACATCATGGTTAATGCTTTCTCAACCTGCGCGCGTGTCGCTTGTGGCTTATAAGGTTCTAGCGGTTCATAGGTATCGATATCAAATTCAATCTCAGCCAGCTGAACATCAATCGGTAGATCAATCAGGATTGGACCCGGGCGACCCGAACGCATTAAATGAAAGGCTTTTTGGAATGCGCGTGGCACTTGTGCAGGTTCCAGCACCGTAGTCGCCCACTTAGTCACTGGTTTAGCGATAGATTCAATATCGACCGCTTGAAAATCTTCTTTGTGAAGACGAGCACGTGGCGCTTGGCCGGTGATGCATAGAATTGGAATCGAATCTGCAGTCGCAGAATAAAGACCCGTGATCATGTCCGTTCCCGCAGGACCAGAAGTACCAATACACACACCTATATTGCCTTGATTAGTACGCGTGTACCCTTCAGCCATATGGGATGCACCCTCTACGTGACGAGCTAAGACGTGGTCGATTCCTCCGAGTTTTTTCATAGCCGCATACATAGGGTTTATTGCTGCGCCGGGAACACCAAATACGATATCTACACCTTCACGTTTAAGCACTTCTACCGCTGCTTCAATCGCTTTCATAATTGCCATTCGAACCTCCAGTTCAGATTGTATACAATTAACCTAACTTTTGTATACTATGACCATCCTCGCTATTTATCAACCCCAGAATGAAACAATCTTGTTACATCAACCCATCACATTAAGTACGCACTCACCCTGAAAAGCTTACAATTCATTGCTTTACATAAAATATCTTTACGTGAAAATAAATTACAAAAAGATCAAATGATAAATAAATGTTAAATACCGTTTGCTTGTTTACAATTTCTACCATATAAATATCCTTAAAAAGAGAATTTTGTATACAAAATGACATCGTATTGTGTAAAGGAGACAAGCAATTATGAATGACGTGAAAGAGAGAAAAGATGTGCTGTGTATGCAGGTACTTGGGAAGATGGACAACTCCGAGTACAAAGAGATCTTGTCTAAAGATGCATTAAAGTTCTTAGAAGCTCTCGTCAATAAGTTTGGAGATCGCCGTCATACCCTGCTAAGTGACCGCGACGTAAAACAAGCTCAATATGACGAGGGTGAGTTACCCAATTTCAGAAAGGACACCATTTCCATTCGCCAGAATAAAGAATGGAAAGTGGCAACACCGCCGCCAGAGCTGCTTGATCGCCGCGTAGAGATCACCGGGCCTATCGAACGAAAAATGGTGATCAACGCGCTAAACTCAGGCGCGAAAGTCTTCATGTGCTGCTTTGAAGATGCGTCTTCTCCTACTTGGGCCAATATGGTCGAAGGGCAAATCAACCTAAGAGACGCCAACCTTGGCACCATTAGCTACTTCGATGAGAAGAAGCAGAAGAGTTACCAATTAAACGACGATCCTGCACTGCTGATCGCACGCCCACGAGGGATCCACCTTCCTGAGCAATCCATCCAATTCAACAATCAGCCTATCGGCGGTTGCTTGATGGACTTCGCCTTGTACTTTTTCCATAACTATCAATCACGAGCACAACAAGGTTTAGGGGTTTACTACTACATTCCCAAGCTAGAAAGCATGGAAGAAGCACAGTGGTGGGACGATATTTTCAGCTTCACCGAAAACTATTTCCACGTACCCAAAGGCACCATTCGTGCGACGGTTTTGATTGAGACGCTTCCAGCCGTATTCCAAATGGAAGAGATCTTGTACGCAATGCGTGATCATATCGTGGCAATGAACTGTGGCCGTTGGGATTACATCTTCAGCTACATCAAAACGCTGAAAAACCATAAAGACCGCATCCTGCCTGACCGCCACGGGATCGGCATGGATCAAGAGTTTCTAAATGCCTATAGCCAACTGTTGGTGCGTACTTGTCATGCTCGCGGCGCACTGGCGATGGGTGGTATGTCGGCCTTTATTCCAGCGAAAGATCCGCAAGAAATGGCGCGTGTAACCGCCAAGGTTATCGAAGATAAGCAAAGAGAATCTCAGAACGGACACGACGGCACATGGGTCGCGCACCCTGCACTGGTTGATTTGGCAATGTCGATCTTTGATAAGCACTTAGATGGCAAAGTAAACCAAATGGATTTTCAAAGCCCGGAGCATGTGATCAATGCAGACTCGTTGCTAAAACCTTGTGAAGGCAGCCGCGACGAAGCCGGCGTGCGCAAGAATATCCGTATTGCGCTGTATTACATCGAAGCTTGGATTCAAGGCTACGGCTGTGTACCTATCTACGGCCTTATGGAAGATGCCGCCACCGCAGAGATCTCAAGAGCCAATATTTGGCAATGGATCCACCACGGCGTCACGCTTGATGACGGCCAAACCTTTACCAAACAATTGTTCCACTCTTGGCTTTACCAGGAGTTAGACACGATAAAACATGAAGTCGGTGACTCGCGCTATGCAGCAGGTCGATTTGAAGAGACAGCTGATCTTTTCTATCAACTTTCTACAGCCGAAGAGTTCGCTGCCTTCCTAACTTTACCCAGCTATGGGCTATTACAAGAGTCCAGTTAGGACTCTTGTACCGAGCTGAATCAGTCAATGATATTCACAAACAAGAGTAATGATTGGCTGGCTGAGCTTGGTACGTATGCCCCTTGAAAAACTAGGAGATAACATGGGAAGTTTGACTCTACAACAAGCGTTAACCATCATCGATGGAACCTTAAAAGCAGGAAACAAAATCCACACAGAACCTTTGACGGTCGCCGTCTTAGACAGCGGTGGCAAGCTGATTTCTCTGCAACGTCAAGACGGCTCTAGCATGATGCGACCAGACATCGCGATCGCTAAAGCGTGGGGGGCACTCGCACTGGGTTGTTCCTCTAGAAAACTCGCCCAAGATGCTGACAACCGACCAGCATTCATCTCCGCCGTAAACGTGCTCGCACACGGAAACATGGTGCCAGTTCCAGGGGGGCTACTGATTCGAGATAAGGATAAAACGGTACTTGGTGCGATTGGGGTCAGCGGTGACATCTCAGACATCGACGAAAGTTGCGCCATCAACGGCATTGGTTGTGCAGAACTGTTCAGTGACGAGATGCTGCAAGCTTAACTCGCCAATTCGCTGTACTTGAAGTTCTTAAACAAGCACAAAAAAACCGAAGCGATTAAGCTTCGGTTTTTTATTGAATCTAAAGGAAGATCAGAAAAACTACTCGTACGCGCTCAACCATGTTTTCAGAAGTTGGTTGGTGTTCTTCTTCTGACTCACAGACAATGATTTAACCAGTTTTTTCTGCATTTCGACATGTTCAGTCATCATTTGGTCAATCAGAATAAGACCATCTTTAGTTAACTGGACACTCACGCTGCGTCTGTCTTCTTTGCTGTGTTCACGACTGATCAGCCCTTTGGCTTCTAGCTTATCAAGGCGATTGGTCATCGCGCCAGATGTCAGCATCATGGATCCAATCAGTTCAGATGGCGTCAGTCGGTAAGGCTTCCCAGAACGTCGCAACGTCGCCAGCACATCAAACTCCCCCAGCTTCATGTCGTATTTCTTATGAAGCTCGGCAACTTGTGTCTCCATATACTTGGCAATACGCATAATCCGACCCATCATTGCCATAGGCTCAGTTTCTAGTTCGGGCTTTTCCTTTGCCCATTGCTCTACTACGCGGTCGATAGCATCCATTTGCAATCTCGCTCCGTTGTTAGTCTGATTACTTCAAACTAGTTTAACATAAAGATACTTTACAACCACTAGTTCTCAGTATACAGTTCACACAATAGTTATCTTAACGTAAAGATATTTCAGATGAACATATTATTAGCAATGATCCCCGCGTTCTTTTGGGGAACAACCTATGCAGTGACGCAATTTACGCTACAGGAGTGGCCACCATTATTATTAGGTGCTTTGCGTGCGTTACCTGCTGGTTTGTTATTGCTAGCAGTAAAGCCGACACTGCCTAAAAACGGCGAGTGGCAGATCATTTTCACATTGGGTCTTATCAATATTGCGACCTTCTTTGGCCTGATCTTCGTGATGGCACTAACGCTGCCTTCAGCGATTTCTGGCGTGGGTATGATCTCTGTGCCTGTGTTCGCGATGATCTTCCATTGGGTAGTGAAAAAGCAGCGCCCGCATTTGATTCAAGCCCTGTCTGGTATTGGCTTGATCACCTTAGCGTGGATATTGTTTAACCCAAGCCAAATCGCTTTGAATCCAATCGGTTTAGGTGCCATGTTCGCCGCAATCATGTGTATTGTCATCGGCAGCAGTATTACCAAATCACTGGGTAATCGCATGCACTGGTGGAAGGTATTAACGTGGCAGCTGATTCTAGGCGGTGCGCTTTTGTCTGTCGCGTCTGGCGTTCATGCGTTCATCGACCCGCAACCTTATGTTAATGCTGTCACTCATTTCGAATCTCGCAATGCAATGGGTCTATTGTGGGTAATTGGGCTAAATACTGCGCTTGGTTACGGCATGTATGTATGGTTACTACAACGTATGTCGGTGGTTGATTTCACCTTCGGTGGCATCGCTAACCCAGTGGCTGGCATCGTTACGGGGATGGTGTTGATGGGTGAATCCTTTACTCCAGTACAGTATTCACTGATGACAGGCATGATCGTGATGTCACTGCTACCGCAACTTATTCTGGCAGTAAGACAGTCCAAACAAGTTAAGCCTGTTACGCAGTAGACGCAGCCTCTTAAACGTATTGTTCAAAAACGCGCCTCATTAAGGGCGCGTTTTTTGTTGCTACGCTAACAGCAATAACCCAACAGCCATACTCGTTGAGTTGACCATTCCTTAAGTTAAATTAAACCTCACAAAGAACAATGACTTTACTTTAACTATCTAAAGCGAATTTATTTTCTATAAAATAATCATACTAGAGATTTAATTTCCACAAAAAACTCAAATTAGAGATAAAAAGACAAAAACTTTCTCCGACGACCTACTTATACTGTGCCACGTCGTTAAGGCGCCACAAGCTTATGATTTAAAATAATTATTAATGAGTAGTCACCATGAATTCGAAGTCTCTAACTATCTTGCTTTTTGTCTCTGTTTGCTTAATTTGGGGAACCACTTGGTTCGCTATGGAAGTAGCATTGCATTCTATCCCACCTATTTTTGCTACTGCGTTACGCTTTTTACTTGCAGCACCTCTGCTTGCGGTATTAGCGAAAGTCTTCAACCAACCACTGCTGTTCCCTAAAGGTAAGCGCCAATGGCTGCTTATTGTTGCGCTGATGTATTTCGCGATTCCGTTTACGTTGATGATCTATGGCGAGCAATACATCTCTTCAGGTTTAGCGTCGATCATCTTCGCCAACATGCCTGTGGTTGTGATGCTGATGTCTGGCTTATTCTTAGGTCTACGACTGGCGAAGCACCAGATATTCGGTTTGATTACTGCTGTTGTGAGCCTATGTTTAATCCTTGGCAACGAAATGCAGATGGGTGGCGATGACTACCTAATTGGCACGGTTTGCTTAGGCCTTGCTGTTGCGATTCACGCAGTTATGTATGTGCTGGTTCAAAAGCACTGCAAAGGTATTGAAGTACTGACCTACAACGCCGTACCGAGCCTGATTGCTGCTTTATTCTTATTCGCTGTTTCAGCTGTAGGTGAAAACGTGAATGTTGAATCCTTCACTGAGGATTCAATCTCAGCCGTGGTTTACCTAGGCTTTGTCGCGAGTGTTGGCGGCATTGTTGCTTACTTTAAATTAGGTCAGGTTTCGACACCTTTCCAAGCGTCTATCTGCTTCCTAATCTTCCCAGTGGTTGCGCTGCTGATCTCTTGCTACATCAATGGTGAGGTTCTATCTGAACAGTCACTTGTAATGATGATTCCTCTACTTTGCGGCATCTTACTGACCAAAGCACCAAAGGGAATCTTCAAGCTGCGTACCGAATTAAAAACCGTAAGAAACTGATCCGCGTGAAACCTATTTTGCGGATTAGATATACATATCCCACATAAACAAAAAGCTCCAATATCACTATTGGAGCTTTTTGCTTATTTCATAATATCGAGACCAACATTAGCGCCAGCTAAACATTCGCACTTCATTGCCTTCTTCAGGTGTCTTAGGAATGTTTAAAGACAACGCCAAAGAAACCACGGCCATCACTGCACCAATATAGAAAACCGTTGCAGGAGAAGACAACCAAATCACACCAAACACCACTGGAATAACGACCGCTGCAATATGATTGATGGTAAAAGAGACACCAGCGGTTGATGCCATGTCAGCCGGATCTGCAATTTTCTGAAAGTAAGTTTTGATCGCTAGTGCCAATGCAAAGAACAAATGATCGACCACGTAAAGTGCTGCCGCCCACTCTGCGCTTTGCACCAAACCATAACCGACAAACACACCAATCAAGCCAACATACTCGAAAATCAGCGCCTTACGCTCACCCACCACACCAATAAATCGACCAATACGTTTTGCGAACAAGAAGTTAAATAGGTAGTTGATTAAGAACAATAGCGTTATGTCAGCTGCCGAGTAACCGAATTTCTCTACCATCAGAAAGCCTGCAAACACGGTGAAGATTTGTCTTCTCGCACCGCTCATAAACGTTAGCGCGTAGTAGAGCCAGTAACGCTTCCGCAGTACCAACTTCTTATTCTGTGGCGTCTTGGTTTGAAACTCAGGGAAGCCAAAGGTCATCACCAAAACTAAAACAAAACCAATTCCGCCAGTGATGCCATACACCCAAGCAAAGTCGAGTTTGAGTTGCTCTAACATCACCCAAATAGAGCCATAAGTGATTAAAGATGCCAACGCGCCAACGGAGATCATTTTACCCAGCATCTCGGGCGCTTCTTCTTTACTCAACCACTGCAGTGACAGAGACTGCTTCAGCGTTTCAAAATAGTGAAAGCCCGTCGACATTAAAATGGTAGTCAGCAACAATCCAGTGAGTGAGGGGAACAGACCCGTAATCGCGGTGCCTACAGTGAGCATCGCCAGCGATATCAACATGAAGCGTTGCTCACGAATGAATGCCAACACAAACACTACGGTAAACGCTAAGAAACCCGGGATCTCACGCACACTTTGCAGCAAGCCAATATCCGCACCATCAAAGTTCGCCTTCTCAATCACGAAGTTATTAAGCAGAGCCATCCAGCTCGAAAACGCGATCGGTACAACAATCGAAATCAGTAATAAAAAGTTTTGCGGCGTTTTCCAGCTCGCGGTTCTATCGAACATTGACGGACTCCTGTTCGTCTAATTGAGTGAGCACTCGTAAGGTCAACTGCTCAGTATAAGGGTTAATCTTCCAATGCTCTGGGCTCCAGCCTTTTACGAAACGTTGGAAATCGGCCCACGCCACGTAAAACATTGGTCGCCATGCTGCTTCTACCTCATCAAATGAAAGGTGTGGCTGATAGTACGCCAATGCCTCTTTCAAGTAGTGGAAGTAAGCATCTAGTACTTCTGATTCAAGCTCTGCGCAATCTTGTGGCCTAATCGCGCTGCTCATGAACAAGGCGACGTCTTTCATCGCACAGCCGTAACCCACATATTGGAAATCGACCGCAGCTGCTCGCTCGCTTTCAGAATCAAAACAAAAATTGGCGAGCTTGGCATCGCCATGGACTAAGGTTTGATATGGACACTCTTTGAGTAAACGGTCGATGTGCTTGGCTTGATTCTTCAATGGTAAATCAGCCAAGGCATTGAGCTCATCAGGACGTGTATCTAGATGCCAATAAGTACCGACTTGCCACAATGATGACAACTGCTCTTGATTGATATTGATATGCTTTGCGTGAAAGTTAGCGAGCCATTTAAGACAAGCATCGCGTTGTTTTTGCTCTTCTAGTGTGTAACCAGACGCCAGTTCAGGCTGAGCCTTTTTGGTTGCCAGATCGTCAGAAACAGCAAGCACATCAAACTGAGAAACCAACGGAAAGCCGATGTCGGCTAAGTCTTGCATCACTATCAGCCACTCATTCTCTTCTAGTTCACATTGCAGCCCAACAGGTACAGGGCAGCGCTCGTCCCATTGTTGGGTGAATGACTGATACCAAGCTGTTTCCACTTGGTAAGAGTGTACCTTTCGTTGGTGAGAGAGTTTGGTATTCCAACCCTTTGGGTGTTCAGCTTTATCTGGCAACGCGACATGTTTAACAATCACACTCTTGAGTTCCGCACTGCTTTCTTGAGAAAAGACTAAGCGAACTAACTCGCCATATCCACCCCATAGGCGTTGAATCACTTGGACATCAAACCCTTCATGACAACCCAGCGAGGTCGCTATTTTTTGATAAAGCTCATTTTGATAAAACTCTTGTTGATAAAGCTCTGGCTGATTTTGACTTGAACCCGCTTCAGGTTGAGCTCGATTATTCGACGATATTGATTGAGACATATTACTCGTTGTTATGCTTTATCGGATAGAAGGTGTGACCACTGTGGCTGCCTATTCATGTAGTGAACCACATAGCTACAAACCGGCACAATTTTGAAGCCCGCTTGTTCAATTTCAGGCAATACCGACGCCATCATCACCTTCCCAAAGCCCTTGCCTTGCAGTTCATCAGGAATGCGTGTCGACGTGATATGTAGTACATCTCCGTCCTTTTGATACTTAACGACCGCGAACTGGTTGGGTTCTAACTCTACCGTGATCTGGTTCACTTCTTGATCCCATTTTACTGCCTGCATTCTCAACTCCTGCAAATAATGGATACGACAAACAATTAAAGTTTGAAGTATGAATTCCTTGTAATAGACTAACGCAAGTGCATATAAATAAAACTAAGTACTTACAATCAAAGAAAATATTATTATAGCGTGTGGTTATAAATAAAATTCAAACCAATTAAAAGCACTCTGTAAATTGCGTTAGTACACCTACTAAATCTAGCACGTAATAACCCCTTGTTAGCAAGTTATCAATATCTAACAGACGCATGTTGGCGCATGGAGAACATATAATGAACGCACCCCTGAAGAAGCCTTTGGAGCATAATCAGGCACTTCAAGACCCTCGTAATCGCACCGTTTCCACTATCAATAGCACTGATGCACTGGCCATGATTGAGCACGGCAGTGAGCTGACATTAAATGTCTCGACTCCCGTTGGCACGAAGTTTCTCGCCACCACCAAGTTTATCGGTACGCACAGTGATAACTGTATTGTGGTTGAGGTTCCCGAGGTATCCAATGAAGATCTGAACTTTTTCTTTCAAGAAGGTTTTTGGATGACCGCTCGTGCGTATTCTCTACGAGGTGAAGGCGCGCTTATCCACTTTAGAAGCCAAATTCACCATAAGATTGGTGAACCCTTCCCTATTCTTGTACTTTCAACACCAAGCACGATGCAAGTGACTCAGCTGCGTAAAGAAACACGCTATGAAGTGAATCTGGCTTCAAGAATCATCTTCAACGACCAGCGAGCAAACTGTGAGATAAGAGACTTATCGAAAAGTGGTTGTCGTTTCGTTACCTCACCAACCTCTCGTGCGATTCAGATTGCCGATCGCGTGTCTATTGAGATAACCCCTGAGAACTACAACGGACCACTGATTCCGCCATTGCGAGGCATCGTCTGCAATCTACAGAAATCGACACACTACGCTCGATACGGTGTCGAATTTGATGATATTGGCCGAGCTAACGCCAAACACTTGTTGGCAAAACTGAAGTTCGATGGCACCAAGCTTTGCTTACGAAATGGGTAACGCCTTTTAACACGCGACTTTCACCGAATACAGCAAGCTGACCAAATACAAATAGCTCACTGGTAAACCAAATCGTAACCAACAAAAAAGCCATCGACTCTAGAATCGATGGCTTTTGCGTTTGAGCTGTTTATCTGTTTGTTTATCTATCTATTTAGCTTAGCTATTAAACTGTGTATCTAGATATTCAAACTATTTGCGCAGTGCGTTCAGTTTAGCTTGGGCGATACCAAATATAGTATCAATTGGATAACTACCCTCATCACTCGCCTCACCTGCGGCTTTGCCTGTGAACAGTTCAATCGCTTCTGTTACATGGTCAATCGCCCAGATATTAAACTCGCCCTTTTCAACCGCTTTCACAATATCGCTACGCAGCATCAGGTTGTGAACATTTGAACGCGGGATGATCACCCCTTGTTCGTTTGAACGCCCTTTGATTTCACACACATCAAAGAAACCTTCAATTTTCTCGTTCACACCACCAATAGGCTGAGACTCACCAAACTGGTTCATCGAGCCTGTAATCGCGATGTCTTGACGGTTTGGCTGCTTAGAGAACGCTGATACAACCGCACAGAACTCGGCCATACTCGCACTGTCACCATCGACGCCACCATACGATTGCTCGAAGGTGATGTTAGTGGTGAGCGGGACTTTGGCTGTCTTACCAAATACGGAAGAAAGGTAAGCCGACAAGATCATCACGCCTTTTGAGTGAATACTGCCACCTAGGTCTACGTTTCTTTCGATATCAATCACTTCACCATCACCGTAAGCGGTGGTTGCCGTGATTCGGTTCGGCGCACCAAACATATGATCCGTCGTGCTGAGTACAGACAGCGCATTCACTTGCCCAACCGCTTGACCATCAACATGGATTAGCGTTGTGCCGTTAGTGAAGGTTTCCATCACGCTGTCTTGCAGTCGTCCGACACGCATCTGTTGGTTAGATAACGCTTGGTCAACGTGCGTTGCACGAATCAGGTTCGATTTTGAGCCTCTCGCCACGTAGTTTGATTCACGAAGCAGATTAGCAATGTGAGCAGAGTGCAGAGACAATTTACCTTGGTCACCCGCCTGACGAGAGCTGTGCTCAATGATGCGAGCGATCGCTTTACGGTCACAATGCAGCATGTTGTTGTCGTGCACGATGCTCGAAATAAAGCGCGCGTAATGCATTTCAGAATCGGGAGTACGCTTCATCTCATCTTCAAAATCGGCCGTTACACGGAACAGTTCACCAAACTCTGCATCGTAGTGTTGCAGCAGTTGGTAAGTTCGGTAATCGCCAAACAGGATGATCTTAACATCCAATGGAATCGGTTCTGGATCAAGCGATACCGCCCCCGTTAAGGTCACCTCTTTTTCTAATGAAGTGAAGCTCAATTGACGTGAACGCAGTGCTCGTTTCAAGCCTTCCCAAACGTACGGCTGCTCAAGTACCTTCACCGCATCCATCAGTAATACGCCACCGTTGGCTCTGTGTAAGCTACCTGCGCGAATCAATGAGAAGTCAGTAAAGACAGTACCCTTGAACGTCGCCGTTTCTACATAGCCAAACAGAGAGTGATAATTTGGATTCTCTTCCACCACGATCGGCAGAGTCTCCTCCTTTTGGCTCACAATCACATTAACCTTGTAGCGACGCGGCATTTTCTTATCCAAAGAGGCCGTTGCAACTTCTGCTTGCTCCGTGCTCTCTTCTAAGAAGATGTCAGCGTTGTCGACAATGTCTTTACGCAGTGCCGTTAGGTACTTTTTGATGTCTGGATATTGGCTGTAATCCTTCTTCAATTGCTTGATGAAGTGCGTGATCACATCTCGCGCCGTATCATCATTAAGCTTTTGAATTTTCTCAGTGTACGTCTCTTCAAGTTCCGTCAGTTCACGAGAGATGGTTCGTAGGCCGACTTCCAATCCATCAATGGTTTTATCGAATTGATCTTGCTCTTCCGGCGAAAGCAGATCAAAGCTCTCTTCGGTATGAAGATCATCGCCATTCATTGCCACAAACTGGTAATCACCCTGAGTGGTGATCGTCAGGTTAATGCCCTTGTCTTTCGCTTCTTGGCTAATGCTTTCTAACGCGGCTTGTTGCTTAGCTGCTAATTGGTTTTTAAGCCTGTCAGCACGGCTAAAGTACATCTCGTTATCAAACGCTAGAGGCATACCTTTCAGCAGTTTACGCATCAATTTTTCAATATCTTGCTTTAAGCTGCTGCCAACGCCACGCGGCAATTTCAGTACCTTAGGTGTACGAATATCTTCAAAGTTCGCGATATAACACCAATCAAAAAGCTCCTGCACTTCTTGAGGGTGACGGTTCAGATAGCGCAAGATCATGGTGCGTTTACCCAGACCATTTCGCCCTATCGCATAAATGTTGTAACCCTTTTCCTTGATTGACATCGCGAACTCAACGGCTTTTTGTGCCCGTTCCTGCCCGACGATTTCGTCAATTGGAGCCAGTTCTTTGGTCGACTTACATGGTAGCTTGTCTAAATCCGCCACCTGATACAGCTGTTCTGTATTGAGTCTTTGCATCGCCATCGCCGCCTCCTTAGTCCTTCATTACTTGGGTGTAGATAAAATCAGTGTAGATGTAATTTCCTACAAATTTAGTGACTTACGCTACACAGCTGTTCAACTGAACAAATAACACACAATTTAAGCCATTTTTAGGAATAGCTCGTTATTTAATTCACCAACTTAACATGTGAATGATTTTAATTTGCAATTGATAATAAATATCATTAACATTTTCGGATATTATAAATTGAGGATGTGGATATGGAAATTGAACGATGCTGGATGCACTACCTAAAAGCTGAACAGTTAATGGAACAAGGTCACTGGCCTGAAGCACAGCGCCTGTATGGTGATGTTCTAACCTCACTTCCTCATCACATCCAAGATGCAGCATACCAAAGCGATATTAAACCTTGCCAATTTGCCTGCCTGCTTGCCGGGTTGAGAGACGCAAGTGTCGCTCAATCAGAGATACTCAACCGATTAGGTCAGCACCAACAAGCCTTCGATACCTTGAATCAATCTTACGCTCTGATGCAATTTATCTCTCTGGAGAACACTGAGCTGATTCAACGTACCTTTGGGTTATTGGAAAAGCAGAGCGAAGATTTGCTCAATCACCTGATCGCTTTTTGCAGCGCTCAGCGCAGTTCGCATTGGATGCTCGAACTAGAACAAATTCAACGTGCTCATCACCATTTTGGGCAACTTAAAACAACGTCAGAAGTTCAATCTTCACCTAATGTCTTAAATTGATAAGGATATATCATGTCGGACCGGGCCATTCTTAAAGTCAATAACCTCTCCGTTAGCTTCACAACCAATGATGGAATCATTGATGCGGTAAAAAAGGTTAACTTTACCCTTAAATCCAGCGAAACCTTGGCCATTGTTGGTGAATCAGGTTCAGGTAAATCAGTCTCTTCTAACGCACTCATGCGTTTGCTCCCTGATAACGCCATCATTGATGCTCAATCTGAAATAGAATTTGAGGGGCAATCAATACTTGGCAAGACTGAACGAGAAATGCAGTCGATTCGTGGCGATAGAATCGGCATGATCTTTCAGGAACCGATGACCTCTCTCAACCCATACCTTCGCGTGGGCACACAAGTGGAAGAAGCCATTATGTGTCACCGCAATGTATCGAAATCAAAAGCAAAACAGCGTGTGCTAGAGCTCTTCAATCTTGTGCATTTACCAATGCCAGAACAAGCTTACAACAAGTATCCGCATGAGTTTTCAGGCGGTCAGTTGCAGCGCATCATGATTGCGATGGCTTTGATCAACGAGCCCGATATTTTGATTGCCGACGAACCCACCACCGCATTGGATGTGACCGTACAAGCGGAAGTGCTTTCTCTTATCAAAGAAATCCAAAACAAAATGGGCATGGCAATTTTGTTCATCACCCATGACTTAGGTGTGGTGAAACACTTTGCAGACCGCGTGCTAGTGATGTGTAAAGGTGAGCTCGTAGAAGAAGGGATGACTCAATCTTTGTTCGATAGTCCTAAACATGATTACACAAGAATGCTCATTAACTCGATTCCGAAAGGCGCTAAGGTTCCTGTTGAGGCGACAGCCCCAGAACTATTGTGTGCTGACGACATCCGAGTTCAGTTCTTGGTGAAATCACACTTTATCAAGAGTAAAAGCCAGTACTTCGAAGCCGTAAAAGGCATTTCGTTGAATCTTAAGCAAGGCGAAACGCTAGGCATTGTTGGTGAATCTGGTTCAGGTAAATCAACCCTTGGACGTGCATTAATCGGCTTGCTGCCGAGTACCGGACGTATTGTTTACAAAGGCCAAGACGTTAGCTTATTAAATGATAAAGAGCGTCACAAGCTCAAGAAAGATGTCCAAATGGTGTTCCAAGATCCTTATGGTTCTTTATCACCACGCATGACAGTTGGGGAAATCATCACCGAAGGCTTAACGGTGCATCAACCTCATCTATCCAAGCAAGAACGTTTAGAAAGAGCGCGCAAAGCATTGATTGAAGTTCGCTTAGAGCCGAATTCAATAAACCGTTATCCACATGAGTTCTCTGGCGGGCAAAGACAACGTATCGCGATTGCTCGCGCACTGATTCTAGAGCCCTCTTTCATTTTGCTGGATGAACCGACTTCAGCACTCGATCGCTCAGTACAACTGACCGTGATTGACCTGCTGAAAGACATTCAAGCCAAGCACAATATCGGCTTCCTGTTCATCAGCCACGATCTCTCGGTAGTGAAAGCACTGTCGGATCGCGTACTGGTGATGCAGAAGGGCGAAGTAATGGAAGAAGGGTCTGCAGAAGAGATTTTCAATGCGCCGAAAAACAACTACACCAAGAAATTAATCGCTGCGTCATTCGACTTAGAAGATAAATCGAAAAAAAATGCCGCATAAAGGGAACTAATCAACATTAACAGCGTCTTATAATTACATTCTGAATAATCTCCTAATGGATTGAAATCTAGAATGGATATAGCAAAACTGGTTTGGCCGCCAAAAGAGAAATGTCGCATGGATGCGACATTTTTCGTTTCTGGCGTATATGAAAAATCAACTCAGTGATTCGCGCCAGTGATTATGAAGGTTTGCTAAAATTAACGGACTTTAAACAGAGTTCGCTGGTAGTCGTCGTAGTCGAAGAGCGGCTTAGTTCAACTCGTTTTTGGACAAAAGTGTTTTAGTAACATTGTTAACCTAGCAATCAATAAGTTAGCTAAAAAGCCACAAAGATGACTAAGTTCATCAATTGAATTCCTCTACTCTGGAGCACCTATCATTGTGTTGTTAAGTTGACGTTCTATTTTTCTGCACCTACGACGTCTTTTTACTTAACTCATCATCTACCGGGTTATAGAGTTCACCGGCCAACACTTTCTCACGTTCAGTCTTTTTTTATTCTTTGCTTTTATGAAAGCGCTCGAAGTCATAATATTAATGATTTTACTTTTTGGTCAAAAACGAGCTATTGACATTTTTTGCAATAGCTCGCTTGATTTTAAGCGGGGTATTTAAGGCTTTCCCCTCGACTCGCTATAATGTCCTTATACCAATGGAAAGAAGCTTTTTTCTTTCTGTCTAGGTTGTTTTGATGGTCTACATAAATGAAGCCATATTGCTTTTTATAGCCATTCAGCCAACTGAGTAAGTCAATTGCAGACCATGCATAATAACCTTGAATGTTCACACCTTCATCAATGGCTTTTTTTACAGCCACTAAATGGTCATTAATGAAGTTAATTCGAGGAATGTCGCATATCTCTCCCTCAATGATTGGGTCTTCATCACCGAGGCCATTTTCAGTGATGTACATAGTGACATCACCATAATAGTCTTTGAGTAGTCTCAAACCATCAACAAAGCCTTCCGGTGAAATCTCCCAACCCCACTTGGTGTAACGCTTATCTTTCATTGATACGCTGCGGTATTCACCATCAAAGCTTGGGTTGCCAGGAGCACCTGTGGCATTTTCTCGTGAATGCTCAACGTGTTCTGCTTGGCCTAGAATTCTTTCTACTCGTACGGGTTGATAGTAGTTCAAACCAATAAAATCGTTGAGTGGAGCAGCTTGGGTTAATGCGAGTCTTTCTTCCTCAAGTATTTCAGGCATCCAGCCACGCTCTTCAAGAATCTTCAAAACATAGTCAGGGTAGTGACCTTTCAAGATAGGGTCATAGTACCAGTTGATGCCGAATTGATTTGCGTGACGCTCTGCCCATTTGTTGTCGATGCTATCGTCCACTGAAAAAGCAGGAGAGAATACGTGGCTTAAGCCGATATCACCATATTGATTTAGCTCTTTGTATGCGAGTACTGCTTTCGCATGTGCTGAAAATACATTATGAGTGGCTTGAAAGTAGAGCTTAGGCTCATCCTTAATACCTGGTGGATGGGCGCCAGCAAGGTAACCATGACCACAGAAAACAACGGTTTCATTGAAGGTTATGAAGTGTTTAACACGGTCCCCAAATGCTTCAAAACAAACTTTGGCATAGTTAACAAACGCATCAATGGTTGCTTTATTCGTCCAGCCGCCTTGTTTCTCTAGCTCCAATGGTAAATCCCAATGGTATAAAGTCACAAATGGTACAATGCCGTAATGTAAGCATTCATCAATAATGTTGTTGTAGAAATCGATGCCTTTTTGATTCACCTCACCAGTACCGTTAGGAATAATTCGAGGCCAAGCGATAGAAAAACGGTATGACTCTAGCCCCATTTCTGCCATGAGTCTAATGTCTTCTTTATAACGGTGGTAGTGATCTACAGCTAATTCACCCGTTGTATTTTCAAAGGTTTTGCCTGAGATTTTAACGAATTCATCCCAGTTACTCGGGCCCTTACCGTCTTTATCGATTGCGCCTTCTATTTGATAAGCGGCAGTGGCTGCGCCAAACAGAAAACTGTTGGAGAATTTCATAGTCTTTTCCTAGTTTAATTGAATGCTTGGAGCGTAGGCTCCAAGCATTCAGACTGGTTATGCAGTGTGTTTAGAGATAAGAGCGTTGTACCAATGGAAGCTTGCCTTTTTAGAACGTTTCATCTCTTTTAGGTCAAACTCTTCACGGTCAACATGAATAAAACCATAACGTTTAGCACAACCTTGGTGAGTACTGACTAGGTCAATTGCAGACCAAGGACTGTAACCGAAGACCTCAACACCATCAGTGATAGCAAGCTGAACTTGGTCAATATGTTGCTGTAGATATTCGATGCGGTAGCTATCATCAATTGAACCGTCAGCTTCGACGGTATCAAAAGCACCTAGACCGTTCTCAGTCACAATAAGAGGTAGAGCATAACGCTCGTAAATTTCACGCATTGTGGTACGGAAACCAACAGGGTCAATCTCCCAACCAAACTCGTTTTTCACTAGGTTCGGGTTCTCAGTACCACGGTAAGCACCGACTTCACCAATCGTGATTTGTTGGTCGCCAGTTGAGTTGATGTCGCTCTCATCACCAGTACTTTCAGCAACGGTTTGCGAGTTGTAGTAGTTAAAGGCGATAAAGTCAGGCTTAGCTTGAGCCATAATGTCCATATCGCCGTCTGCAATCTCTGGTGTTGCATCACGTTCTTTTAAGAATCGCATCGCTGTTGGGTTGTAGCGACCATAAACTGCCATATCTAGGTATAGCCAGTTACGAATTGCCGAGAACGTGTTCGCTGCAAGAACATCTTCTGGTTTTGAAGATGCAGGGTAAATCGTTGAAATATTTGGCGCAGGACCAATTTTAGCTTGAGGAAGCATATCGTGACAAAGTACCATTGCTTTGGCTTGTGCTAGCAACATGTGGTGGTTTTGTTGGTATAGATCTTTCACCGGGTTCTCACCGCTAACACTCTTGGTACCAATGGCATCACCGTGCAAGATCATCATATTTTGTTCATTAATTGTTAGCCAGTACTTAACACGGTCACCGTACAGCTCGAATAGTGTTTTAGAGTACAGTGCAAACGCATCAACAGTGTCACGATTTGACCACCCGCCTTTTTGTTGTAAAGCGTATGGTAAATCAAAGTGATAAATCGTTAGGATAGGCTCAATATTGTGCTTGATCAGTTCGTCGATTAAGTTGCTGTAAAACTCCACGCCTTTCTGGTTAATTTCACCGTCACCATTAGGGAAGATACGCGTCCAAGCCACAGAGAAGCGGTATGCTTTCAAGCCTAGCTCTGCAAATAGTGCTACGTCTTCTTTGTAGTGGTGGTAGTGGTCACTGGTAACTTTAAAATCTGTTGTACCCTCGACAATTGGAGCCATATCGATAACTGATGGTCCTTTACCGTCTTCGTTCCAAGCGCCTTCAACTTGGTAAGCTGAGGTTGACGCGCCCCAAAAGAAATCGGTAGGGAAAGGAGTTAGATTCTTAGGTTTCATGTTTATCTCTTTATTTTGATCTGTTGTTATTTTATTGAATTTTACGGTGTAGGTTGATTAGCTCTTCAATCAACTCACGAGCAAGCATTGCAGTCATAATGTGGTCTTGAGCGTGAACCATGATTAGGTTCACTGGCACTTTTCCTTCACCTTCATCCATTCCAATGAGCTCAGTTTGAACCTTGTGAGCACGCTTTGATGCCTCAGTAGATTGTGTTAGTAATGAGTCAACTTCTGCCCATTCACCTTTCTTTGCATTCTGTAGCGCTTGCATTGCTAGGCTTTTTGACTCGCCAGCATTGATGATCAATTCCATTACGGTTGATTCTAGTTCCATGTGGATATCCTCAATATTTTTGATGAATAGAGTGGTAGTACCCACTCTATTGAGTTAGATGAATGTTACGCGAAGCTTTGTTCACTAGATTTGTTATCTTGAGTAGAATTTGTGTCTTGAGGCTGCTCTTCTGCAAGCAACTGTTTTTCGTAAATTTTGAAGAATGGGTAGTAAACAACCAGATTTACACCAATTAGAATGAACACCAATACAGCATTGTTTAGCTGCCATCCAGCTCCCCAAGCTGCACCTATTGGTGCTGGTGCCGTCCAAGGAACCAGTGAAACCATTTTGCCAATCCAGTCCATACTCGTCGCGAAGTAAGCGATGATAGCGTTGATCATTGGAGCGCCGACAAATGGAATGAACATAATAGGGTTCATAACGATTGGTGAACCAAAGATTACAGGTTCATTGATGTTGAACATTGCAGGAACTACACCAAGACGACCGATTGTTTTAAGGTGAGCAGATTTACTTCTCAGGTAAAGTAGAACTAATGAGAATGTTGCACCAGAGCCGCCTAATACAATAAAGAACGACCAGAATGGTTCAATAAACACTTGAGGCAGTTCCATTCCTGCAGCAAGAGCTTCTTGGTTTACACCTAGGTTGTAAAGCCAGAAGGGTGCCATGATGCCAGAAACGATTGCTGAACCATGAATACCAGCAAACCATAGAGTATGTGCAACAAGTACAGCAAGTAAAATCGCCGGCAATGTGTCAGATGCTGATACCAATGGCTGGAATAGAGCCATAATTGCACCTGGAATTAGCATATCGAAATTGTTTTGAATTAGAAGGTTTAGTGGATAAATCGTAACTATCACGATCATTGTTGGGATCAGCAGGTTAAATGACTGACGAATTTTATCAGGCACCTGCTCCGGCATTTTAATGCCAATATTATGAACTTTTAAGAAACGAGTCAGTTCAGTAACAAAGATCGCAACAATGATTGCAGTAAAGATACCAGTGCCACCAAGGTACGTTGCAGACAGAGCACCATCTTTCATCGGTGCTGCTATCAAAAGAAATGACATCAATGAAAGCATTGCCGTTGGTAGGGCATCTAACTTGTAGCTATTTGCTAGGTTATACGCGATACAAGCAGAGATATAACATGACATAATCCCCATACTCATATTAAAAGGGGTCATGATTTCATCAAAATAGGTGGATGACATTGAAATCCACCATTGACCTAAGGCAAACGCGGTATCTTCCGAAAAAGGAGGAAAAGCAAACACAAGCAAGAAAGAACCCACGATCATGAAGGGCATTGCGCCAATGAAGCCGTCACGAATTGCACACACGTGCTTTTGAGTTGCCAGTCGGCCTGCTATCGGTGTTAAGGTGTTTTCTAGAAAATCGAATAATGCTTTCATCGTGATATCCCTCTTATTGATTTAGCATTGTGATTGCATCGTTAAGGATTTTTTCGCCTTTCATCATGCCGTAATCCATTTGATTCATTACAGAAATTGGTTTGTTAGCAGCATCAGCAATCTCTTTGAAATCATTGAGTTTGTATTTAATTTGTGGACCTAGTAAAACGCAATCGAAGTTTGGAAGGTTCGACTCGAATTCATCTAATCCCACAGCTTCAATATGCGCTTCAATCCCTTTCGCTGCCGCAGATTGCTTCATTTTGTTTACGACCATGCTAGTAGACATACCAGCAGCACAGCACAATAAAATGTTGATCATGATTTAGTTCCTTTTCTTATTAATTTATCACTTAATCTAGTAAGCGTTGTAGAGTACGAGAAAAATGTAACCGGTTACAGAAACCGGTTACAGAAACCGGTTTCACTTGTGTGAGAAATGTCATAAAATATCGTTACTCAATGCTACAATTGATGACGGGCATCACATTAGGTAAGAAATCGGGTTCGAATTTAGGGGTTACTATGTTCTAGTAGACAGTAAGATAACTTTATTTTTTGATAATTGGTCCATATAAACAATAACTTATAATAATATCCAAACGTAACGTGGGTAAGTGATGAAAGGAATAGAATGAGTACCATTGTTGATGTCAGCAAACTTGCTGGAGTCTCCAAAGCAACAGTCTCGCGTGTGATCAACGGCACAGGTCAGGTTAAACAATCGACAAAAGATAGTGTCTTCGCCGCGATGGAACAGTTGGGTTACCGTCCAAACCGGACCGCTCAAGCTTTAGCGACAAATAAAACTGATACAGTGGCATTGGTACTGTCTAACTATGACAGTACTAGGTGGGGGGTACTATTACAGCAAATCTCAATTCAACTTCAATCAGAAGGCAAAACACTAACAGTAATCGATGGTAAGAATGACCCTCAACATGAATATGAAGTAATTAGACAACTAGAAGGGCAATTTGATGCCATTTTGCTTTATAGCCGAACCCTATCTGATGAGCATATACAAACGTTAGAATCACAACTGTCCGTGCCTTTTGTTGTGTTAAACCGTGCCTCTATGGCAGGGAATTACCATTCAGTATCCATTGATCAATCTAGTCTTATCGTGACCGCAATGGAACATTTGATTTCATGCGGTCATAAGAGCATCGCATGCATAACTGGTCCAATAGACAACCCAACAGGAAAAGCTCGTATCGAAGGTTATAAGCGAGCTTTAGAATCATCTAGATTGCCTTATAATCCATCTTTAGTGTTATCCGGTGATTACCATATAAGAAGTGGATATGATCTGTGTACCAACCTCTTGAAGTTAAATGTGAAGTTTACGGCGATTCTCGCATTTAACGATAATATGGCTTTAGGAGCGATTAAAGCTTTGTCAGAAGAAGGGGTTCACGTTCCAAGTCAAGTATCTGTTATTGGTATAGATAATGATCCTTTTGGTGAGTTTTCAACCCCAGAATTAACGACCATAGACTTACCGATTGAACTCATGGCACAGAATGCTGTTAAGTTAGCGTTAAAGCTACGTGATGAAGCTGTTCCATATGAACCGAAAATCTTAAATGGAAATTTAATAAGTCGAAATTCAGTGACCCCATTCCATGCGAATAAGTCTTGGTTAAGTTTCTAAAACCCTGAGGTGTGTGATTCATACAAAGCTCTCCTCGGAAAACAGCCCCAAAACGAACCATTAAAGATGGCTGACTCGTCAGTCCTTTTTCCATTGTTGTAGCAAACTTTGGGGCAAAAGTGTTTTAGCTTACCTGCCCCGTATTGAACAATATGAACGCGCAAATATAAGCGGTGAGATCGATAGCTTTACTCAGCGGTATTCCTGCACCATGGTTCGCATTGACATCAGTACGAATCATCACAGGCGCACCACCTTGATGCTTGTCTTGAAATTAACGATACAAAGATTTGGTCGACTCTCTCACAATTAAATCAATCTGAGGCAACCTTGCTTCATGTCGCTCGCCAGATAACAAGTTCAAGATCGACTGAGCACACACTTCACCAATCTCTTCAATTGGCTGCCTTAATGTTGTTAACGCGGGTGTGAAATACTTCGACGTTGGTAAGTCATCAAACCCAATCAATGACACATCTTCTGGCACTTTATAACCGTGATCGTGTAGCGCCTTAATCGCCCCGTAAGCGGTTTGGTCGTTAGCAGTAAACAAGGCGGAGAAGTGAACCCTAGATTCTAACTCTTGGATTCGTTTTTCTAATGCTTCGATATTAGTATCAGCAGCAAAAGAAGAGAGTGAAGCAAGCGATGCCGCCACTGCGACCGTTATTGGCAAAAGCTTAAATTTTTGCATTGTATTTCCCTATTATTTTTTTGAGTTTTCATCGAACAGGGAAATATTAAGCAATGAAAGCGTTGAAAAGTTGGTTGCTGTTCACACTGATAAATCAGCCTAAATGCCATGAAACTTTTAGAAAATCCATGACGAAAACTACTGATTTTAGATCAACAGGTTATAGTGAAAAATGCGTAAAATATCAGCTTGAAATCGCTTTCATTTCATCAGTAATGGTGGCGGCTATCACGTAAAAGGGTGCCGAAAAGCAAAGAGAACGAGGTGTGAATTTGATTGGTTTTCATATATATGAAAAACCTCAAAATCTAAGGTAGATTTTGAGGCTTCTTGGTCTGAGTAAAATACCCAGTTATCTAGAATCAAGCATTCGTTAAAGTGAATCTAGAGACGCAACCCCCATATTGAACAGAGTAAATGCGTAGATATCGGCGGTGAGATCGATCGCTTTGCTGAGCGGCATTCCGGCGCCATGGCCCGCATTAACATCAATACGAATCATCACGGGCGCACTACCTTCATGCTTATCTTGCAGCTCTGAGATGAACTTATAAGAGTGAGCAGGCACTACGCGGTCATCGTGATCAGCGGTCGTCACCAATGTTGCTGGATAATCCGTGCCACGCACCACATTATGAACCGGAGAATAGCCAAGCAGATATTCGAACATCTCTCTGTTCTGCGCGGAGGTACCATAGTCGTACGCCCAACCTTCGCCAGACGTGAATGTGTGGTAACGCAACATGTCCAACACCCCAACAGCAGGCAGAGCCACTTGGAACAGCTCAGGCTTTTGTGTCATACAAGCTCCTACCAGCAAGCCTCCGTTAGAACCGCCGCGAATCGCCAACTTATCGCTACTGGTGTAGTTTTCTTCAATTAAGAACTCGGCAGCAGCAATGAAGTCGTCAAAGACATTCTGCTTTTTCTGCTGAGTTCCCGCTTTGTGCCACGCCTTACCATACTCACCACCGCCACGCAGGTTCGGCACCGCATATACGCCACCCAGTTCTAGCCAACTGCCCACCGTACCTGAGAAAGAAGGCGTCAGACTGACATTAAAGCCGCCATAAGCGTACAACATGGTTGGGTTACTACCGTCTAGTTTTAATCCCTTTTTGTAAGAGATAAGCATCGGAACCTGTGTACCATCTTTTGAGGTATAGAAGACCTGTTTAGACTCAAATTTATCCGATTCAAACGGAGACTCAGAGCGCTGATAGATTTCTGAACTGCCAGTTTCGACATCGAATGAGAAAATGGTTGGCGGCGTGACATAGTTGGTAAAGGTGTAATAAAGCTGGGTTTGCTCTTTCTTACCACCTAAGCCACTGGCCGTTCCCAACCCAGGTAAATGGATTTCACGAACTAGGTTGCCTTGGTAATCCAGCTGCTCAATTTTCGACACCACATCCACCATGTAGTGGGCAAACAAGTATCCGCCGCCAGTACTGATATCTAATGGTTGTGGTTTTTCGGAAATGATATCAAGCCACTGTTGACTGCGAGTATCAAAGCTCACCACCTTGCCGTTTGGCGCATCGAGATTGGTATACAGAATAAAGACTTCATCTCGATTATCTATGAGGTAAGTGTCGCTATCAACATGATCAATCAGCGTGTTCAGTGATTGTTCCTGTGAGTTTAAATCGATATAGAACAGGCGATTTCCCGACGTCGACTCTTGCCCAAGAATGATCAAATAGCGGTCGTCTTCGGTGGCGTAACCCGAAACATAGCGATGTCGCTCAGTACTATTTTCACCAAAAATCACTTTGTCGCTGGCTTGCTCGGTACCCAATTCATGAAAATACAGCTTATGTTGATCAGTACGAGCTGAAAGCTGACTACCGTCTGGTTTATCGTAACTAGAGTAATAAAAGCCACGATTACCCAACCAAGAAATACCGGTAAATTTAGCGTCTGTGATTTCGGCTTCAAGCTGCTTTTTAGTCTCGGTATCAATCACAAAGATCTTGCGCCAGTCGCTACCACCCTCTGAAATACTGTATGCCACTAAGCTGTAATCTTTCGAGAACGAAACTGAGCCCAATGATGTGGTGCCGTCTTCCGAGAAGGTATTCGGATCTAGGAAGACTTCAACCTGTTGCCCCTCTTTCTGACGATAGAGAATACTGTGGTTCTGCAGACCATCATTCTTATAGAAATAGGTATAATCACCTCGCACAAACGGCTGCGAGCTCTTTTTGTAGTCTTGTGCTTTTGCCAGTCGCTCTCTCAGTTCCGCGCGATACGGGATTTTAGCGAGGTAATCAAACGTGATTGCGTTTTGACTCGCCACCCACTTCGCGGTCTCGTCACTTCTGTCGTCTTCTAGCCAACGATATGGGTCTTCGATTATCTGACCAAAGTAGTCATCGCTGACGATCTGTTTATTGGTGATTGGATATGGATACTCTTTTAAATAGCTCATCGTGATCCTTATTAAAAATAGTGAGAAATCGTCAAGTAGCGCGTTCTGATATGTTCAATCAATAACTTAATCTTGTTTGGTGGCTGGCGAGTAAAAGGGTACACCGCATAAATACCGAGTTTCTTGCCGACTAAATCAGGGAAGATATCCACCAGCTGGCCGTTACGAATGTCGTGATAAACCAGACAGCGCGGTACATACGCGACCCCATGACCGCCCAACGCCGCCTTTCTTAATGCCGTCGCATTATCGGTAGAAAAAGAGCCCGAGACGCGCACTATGTATTTATCGTTATCGGTAAAGCCATCTTTGCTATGCAGAAATTGCCACTCACTGGCACCCGTTGTTTGATAAGCGTATTGCAGACAATTGTGCTCAACCAAATCCTTGGGCTGCATCGGCTTACCATTCTTGGCGATATAAGACGGAGAAGCACATACCACCCATTGAGAGTCCAAGATATGGCGGGCAATTAAGCTGGAGTCTTCCAAGTAGCCGGTTCTAATCACTAAGTCGAGGCCATCATCAACCAGATCCACAAAGCGATTGTTAAGAGACATATCGACCGTTAAACCTGGGTGCATATTACAAAACTCGGCAACAGCGTCTGCGAGAATCAAATCTCCGGAGATAGTAGGCACTGACATTTTGATATGACCACTGACATTTTCACCAAAGCCTGAAACTGCGTCCATAGCCTCTTGAGCCGCCTGCTTCACATTTTTGGCTCCGTGTAACATTGCCTTACCCGCCTCGGTAAGCGTCAATTTACGCGTGGTTCGATATAATAGCTGCACGCCAATCTCTTCTTCCAAACGCGCAATTCTCTTACTAACTACCGAATTTGTAAGGTTATTTTGCTCTGCCACCTTACTAAAACTGCCCAGCTCTACTACCTGTGAAAACAGGATCAAATCGTCTGCTCGCATTTGATTATGCCAATTTTGGAATTAATTATTTTCATTATTTCCCTATATCAATAAAAAATAAAGGGGTAAATTCACGCCAAATTAACAAAACAATTACAAAAACAGCTTTTGCAATCACATCGGTTACAAATAAAGCGACTCTAATTACAACAATTGAATCCTCGAGATTCAGATTACACCTACAAAACTAATGACGTGTTATTCACTTCAAACATGAACGTTTGAAAACAAGTACGAGGAAGTACCCATGAGTGAAACTCTACTAGCATTATTGGCCTTTTCGCCAATAGTTGTTGCAGCGATTCTGCTGGTTGGCCTTAACTGGCCTGCAAAAAAAGCGATGCCAGTGGCATTTGCATTAACCGTTGCTATCGCCCTATTCGCATGGGATATGTCTAGCACTCGCGTGTTAGCTTCTGTATTCCAAGGCTTCGGCATTACCGTGTCGGTTCTCTGGATTGTGTTTGGCGCCATCTTCTTATTAAACACTTTGAAACACACCGGAGCTATCACCACCATCCGCAACGGCTTTACTGACATATCAGCAGACCGTCGTGTGCAAGCGATCATCATCGCTTGGTGTTTTGGTTCATTCATTGAGGGCGCATCTGGCTTCGGCACACCGGCTGCCATCGCTGCACCACTATTGGTTGCTATCGGATTCCCAGCGCTGGCTGCGGTATTGATGGGCATGATGATCCAATCTACACCGGTATCGTTCGGCGCGGTTGGTACACCTATCATCGTTGGTGTGAACAAAGGTTTGGATACGCACAACATTGGTGAAAGCCTGATTGCCAATGGTTCAACATGGGATGCTTACCTACAACAGATCACATCAAGTGTTGCAATCATCCACGCCTGCGTTGGTGTGATGATTCCTGTATTGATGGCGATGATGCTGACTCGCTTCTTCGGTAAGAACAAAAGCTGGACTGAAGGTCTTGATATCCTGCCATTCGCACTGTTCGCAGGTGCCGCTTTCACCATTCCTTACGCACTAACGGGTGTTTTCCTCGGTGCTGAGTTCCCATCACTGATTGGTGGTTTGGTTGGCCTTGCGATTGTTGTAACAGCAGCAAAACGCGGCTTCCTAGTACCTAAATCAAAATGGGACTTTGAAAGCGAAGACAAGTGGCCAGCAGAATGGCTAGGTTCTTTGAAGATCGATCTTGATGACACTCATTCAAACAGTAAGCAAGGTCATAAGAAAATGAGTATGGCGATGGCATGGGCACCTTACGTGCTGCTCGCTGTCACTCTCGTTGCTAGCCGTGTGAGCCCTGAGTTCAAAGGCCTACTTAAGAGCGTTAGCCTTTCTTTCAGCAACATCCTTGGCGAGACAGGCGTAAGCACAGCGATTCAGCCTCTGTATCTACCTGGCGGTATCTTGGTCTTCGTCGCACTGGTTGCTGTTCTAATGCAATCACGCAGCGCAACACCACTGGCTAAAGCTTTTGGTGAGTCGAGCAAGACTCTAATAGGCGCTGGCTTTGTGTTGGTGTTCACCATCCCAATGGTTCGTATCTTCATTAACTCAGGTGTGAACGGCGCTGATTTAGCAAGTATGCCAGTAACCACTGCCAACTTTGCAGCTGACCTAGTCGGCGGCGCATTCCCAGCGTTAAGTGCCACGGTTGGTGCGTTAGGTGCCTTCATTGCAGGTTCAAACACCGTTTCAAACATGATGTTCAGCCAGTTCCAGTTCGAGGTAGCACAAACTCTGTCGGTCTCTAGTGCCGTGGTTGTTGCTCTGCAAGCCGTTGGTGCTGCAGCAGGTAACATGATTGCGATTCACAACGTGGTAGCCGCATCGGCGACCGTAGGCTTATTAGGACGCGAAGGCGCAACACTACGTAAGACAATCATCCCAACGTTCTACTACTTGGTGATGACCGGAATCATCGGCCTAGTGGTTATCTACGGCTTCAAAATGACAGACGCACTTATGTAAACCATAAGTCGTTACAAAAGCACTTGGCGTTAATACTCAATTCCCCGACTGTAACACCGTCTAATAAGACAGTTGATGAGTTTCGGAATGGATACTAAAACACATCAACACCCCGGGTATTAACGCCATTTCCCCGAATTAAAGCAGCCCAAGCCAAGCTCTCATAGAAGGGCAACATCCCAAGAATTTAGGACTGAAATTATGATCATATCCGCATCGACTGATTACCGCGCCGCAGCAAAAGCGAAATTACCACCGTTTCTTTTCCACTACATTGACGGCGGTTCTTACGGAGAACATACCCTACGCCGCAACACGGCCGATCTTGCAGAGATCGCGCTCAAGCAACGTGTCCTCAATGACATGTCGGACCTAAATTTGGAAACCGAATTGTTCGGCGAAAAGCTGGCGATGCCGATTGCATTAGCTCCGGTTGGACTAACAGGCATGTACGCACGACGTGGTGAAGTACAAGCAGCAAAAGCCGCCGACAACAAAGGCATCCCTTTTACGATGTCGACAGTATCGGTATGTCCGATTGAAGAAGTCGCACCTAAGATTGAACGCCCAATGTGGTTCCAACTTTACGTGCTAAAAGACCGTGGCTTCATGAAGAACGTATTGGAACGTGCCAAAGCGGCAGGCGTGACGACACTGGTCTTCACCGTTGATATGCCAGTACCCGGCGCTCGTTACCGTGACATGCACTCAGGAATGAGTGGTCCAAATGCAGCAATTCGTCGTGTATTTCAATCTATGCGTCATCCTAGTTGGGCGGTGGATGTTGGTCTGTTGGGTAAACCACACGATCTTGGCAATATCTCTACTTACCGAGGTTCTCCAACCAAACTGGAAGACTACATCGGTTGGTTGGGTGATAACTTCGACCCATCAATTTCATGGAAAGACCTAGAGTGGATCCGTGACTTCTGGGATGGCCCAATGGTCATCAAAGGCATTCTTGATGAAGAAGATGCAAAAGACGCCGTAAGATTTGGTGCAGACGGTATCGTAGTTTCAAACCACGGCGGCCGTCAGCTGGATGGTGTTCTATCGAGTGCTAAAGCACTGCCTGCAATTGCAGACGCAGTAAAAGGCGACACTAAGATTCTGGTCGACTCAGGCATTCGTACTGGCTTAGATGTAGTTCGCATGATGGCGATGGGCGCAGACTGCACCTTGCTTGGTCGCTCTTTCGTCTACGCGTTAGCAGCGCAAGGACAAGCAGGCGTTGAGAACCTACTTGACCTATATGACAAAGAAATGCGCGTTGCGATGACATTAACAGGCGCGAAGACAATCAAAGACTTAACTCGCGAATCTCTGGTAGGGCTAGATTAAGCGGCCACGATTCTGATTTAGGTTCAGGTTCAGACTAATGCTTTGGTCTACTTAGACTGAAGTTCAATCGGTGTCACAGCAATTCCACTGCCGTTGTGACACCGTTTAAGCACTGGAAAATAAAATAAAAAAACAAATCAGTGCCAAATAAGAAGCACAAGGAAGCAAAGATGGAGACAAACACATCCCATGAGCGAGTAATAGACGCACAGGCTTATCAGCAGCTTGAAGCGATACTGGCTCAAAAAATAGAAACGGAACGCATTGTCACGCAAGAGGCAAAGCGATTGGCTTACGGCACCGATGCGAGTTTCTATCGCTTGGTGCCGAAAATGGTTCTAAGGCTCAAAAACTTAGACGAAGTGATATTCACCATTCAAAGCTGTCGCGAGCTCGGTATTCATTTTACCTTTCGCGCCGCGGGCACTAGCCTTTCAGGGCAAGCCGTTTCAGACTCGGTACTCATCACACTGACCGACGACTGGCGTGGCCATGAAATTGTCGACAACGGCAATCAGATCATCCTTCAACCGGGTGTGATTGGTGCTGATGCCAACAAATACCTTGCCCCTTTCCAACGTAAAATCGGCCCAGATCCAGCCTCTATCAATACCTGTAAAATAGGGGGTATTGCGGCGAACAATGCCAGTGGCATGTGTTGTGGTACTGCGCAAAACTCGTATCGCACCGTTGAGAGCATGAAAATCGTATTGAGTGATGGCTCCCTGCTTGATACGGCTGACAACGCAAGTGTTGAGGCATTCAAGGAATCACATAAAGACCTGTTTGAAGGCATTGTCGAATTACATCAACAGACAGCGTCAAACCAAGAACTTGCAGACAGAATCCGCCACAAGTACCGCCTCAAAAACACCACTGGCTACGCTCTGAATGCCTTGGTCGATTACCACGATCCAATTGAGATCATCAAACACCTGATGATTGGCTCAGAAGGCACACTAGGCTTCATAGCCGAGATCACTTACAACACGGTGATTGAACACCCGAACAAAGCTTCAGCGCTATTGGTGTTTGCCGACATCGAGCAAGCAAGTAAAGCCGTAACTACATTATCCAAAACTCCGGTTGCAGCCGTTGAGTTGATGGACGGCAGGGCGCTACGTTCTGTCGCGGATAAACCGGGTATGCCTGCGTTTATGCCAAACCTAGATTTAGAAGCGGCGGCTATTTTGGTGGAATCACACGCCAGCTCCCAGCAGGACTTAGATTTACAATGTAAATCAATTTTGGATGCATTGACTGAATACACAATTGTTGAATCAGTCCCTTTCACGTCCGATCCGAAGACAGTCGCGACTCTGTGGGGCATCCGAAAAGGCATGTTCCCAGCAGTTGGAGCCGTTCGTGAAGTTGGCACAACCGTTATCATCGAAGACGTGGCTTTCCCTGTCGAAAACCTCGCTAACGGTATTCGAGAGCTACAAGAGCTGTTCGACAAATACGACTACAACGAAGCGATCATTTTTGGTCACGCCCTCGAAGGCAACCTGCACTTTGTATTTACTCAAGGCTTCGACAGTCAAACAGAAATCGATCGCTACGGCGGTTTCATGGACGATGTTGCCGAGCTGGTTGCGGTGAAATACCAAGGTTCTCTAAAAGCGGAACACGGCACGGGCCGAAACATGGCACCTTATGTGGAATTGGAATGGGGCAAAGATGGCTATGCCTTGATGCAACAGATCAAAGCGCTGTTTGACCCAGAAAGGCTGCTTAACCCCGGCGTTATCATCAACGACAATCCAAACTCCCACATCACAGACCTGAAGCCGATGCCTGCTGCCGATGATCTAGTCGACCGCTGTATTGAGTGTGGCTTCTGTGAACCTGTTTGCCCTTCTCGCACACTGACCTTGTCACCTCGCCAACGTATTGTGTTGTACCGAGAACTGCAACGCCGCCGAGAAGCAGGTGAAGAGATAGAAGCCAGTGAACTAGAGAAAACCTTCGAATACCAAGGCATTGATACCTGCGCGGCAACAGGCCTGTGTGCTGAGCGCTGTCCGGTAGGCATTAATACGGGTGACTTAGTGAAGAAGCTTCGTGTTGCCAAGTATGAGAAGTTCACACCAATCGCTAAGTGGACAGCGGATCATTTCTCGACCACCACGAAGCTGACCAAAGCAGGCCTCAAAACCAATCAAGTAGCGAGTAAGGTCTTGGGGGCAAACACGGTCGGTAAGCTTACCAATGGCCTGCGCTCAGTGACCAAAGGCGCAACGCCTGTTTGGATGCCAGAGATGCCGCAGTCCAACAGTCACTCGCTTGCCTCATCACCCGTGACGGCAGAATCTTCAAGCAATCATAAGAAGGTGGTTTACCTCCCTTCCTGTGCAAGTCGAACCATGGGGCAACAAAGCGATGCGGGCGACCAACGTCCTCTTACTGAAGTGACCATGTCTTTGCTCAACAAGGCAGGATTCGAGGTAATTCTACCGAAGAAGCTAGATGACCAATGCTGTGGTATGCCTTACGACAGCAAAGGAATGACCGACTTAGCACAGTCGAAGGCTCAGCAGTTGGAAGAAGTGCTATGGCAAGCCAGTCGTCAGGGTGAATACCCAATATTGATGGATACCAGCCCATGTGCTAAACGCAGTATTGAACAGTTCACCAAGCCATTAGAGGTGTTAGAGCCAACAGGGTTTGTGAATCAATATTTGCTTGAACATCTGACGCTTGAGCCGCTACAAGAAACCGTGATGCTGCATGTCACGTGTAGCTCTCGTCGAATGGGCTTAGAAGGCGCGATGTTAAACCTTGCTAAAGCGTGTACCGAAGAGGTGATTGTTCCAGAGCATATTCAATGTTGTGGTTGGGCAGGTGACAAAGGCTTCACTACACCAGAGCTGAATGAGGCGGCGGTACACCCACTCAAGGAACAAGTGCCGAGCAACTGCACTCGTGGCTTTAGTAACAGCCGAACCTGTGAGATCGGTTTATCACACCACAGTGGCATTCCGTATCAATCAATCTTGTACTTGGTGGACGAAGTGGCGCAGTAGATCCACTCATACTGCGAGCAACGTGCTCTAGCTTAAAACGAAAAATGGCAGCCCAATCAGGCTGCCATTTGTTTATTCGATTTAAAACGTATTACCGAGCTAGATATTGCTGAGCTAGCGGCTACTGAGCTAAGCGCACCAACTCTTCTGGCGAGTAGTGTTCTGCTTCTGCGCCTTTGGCGATTAAGTCGATCACTTGGAACTCGTTCATGTCACCAAACTCTTTGGTTAAGTAATCACGGAACGCTTTCTCGTTCGGCCATTTGCCTCGCACGATATAGCCATCTTCCTTATCGAAATCTTCCGTCTCAAAGAAAGAAAAGTCGGTCATACCAATATTGTGGCAATACAAAACGAGATACATGTTGAATCCTTTACACTTAACTAGGGCCTGTTTAACTTTCGAGCCGATCAAAAAGCGTCTCTAAAAAGCAGGGCTAAGGTTACAACATAAATGCTAAATCGAATACCCAATCGGATCGTCAATTTAGAAACCTCAGCGACCGGATCTTTACGTTAGTCATCAAACATCAAGTTAATGGCTGCACCCAACAAGATCAGCCCAACAATTGGCCCCATGACTGCTAATGGCGCGCGCTCAATGTATGGAAGGTTCTCTGCGATCATCAAACCCCATTCAGGTGTTGGTGGCTTTGCCCCTAATCCGATGAAGCTCAGCGAGGTCAGACTTAGAGTGATAACCGGTAGCCTCAACATCGCGTGTCTTAACAACGGTGGCAACACATACGGAAGCAAGTAGAAACGGAAGATTCTAAGCTTACTGGTGCCCCATAGTGGCGCGAGGTGTGTATAAGGTTGAGCCTTCGCTTCTACGATCAAGCTTGAGCAGTGTGCAGCTAGCGGCGCCCACGACACCAATACAATCGCGATTAATGCGCTGTTCGGATTCATCCCCGTTAAGCCTGCAACAAGCAAGCCTGCAATGATGTATGGGATACCCTTAGTGATCTCGATAAGGCCTTGGCTAAAGCGGGTGTTGAAACCCATGATGATGCCCGTCACCAAGCTCAAGAACGTTGCCAATATGCCGGCTTGGAAGGTCGCAATCATACCAGAACCAATTCTCGCCAGTAGGTCTCGACCAATGCCATCTGCGCCCAAAGGTGCTTGCCAACTCGGTGATGCCAAGCGTGCGAATTGGCTAGTGTATGGGTCTCGGAATGCAGCCCATACAACGATAGCAATTAGGAAAGAGAAGATCGCAAAAGCAGTGACACGCTTTGCGCGGTTCTGGGTAAAACGAAACGAAGAGTGGCTACTGATGAGCTTGCCGCTTTTCAGGCTGTGGCCAAGAATCAATTGCTGAACAAACAAGCTCATGCTGCTCACGGCAATTGAAAATAGCAGCAACACCAATAAGCCGCCTTGCAGCGTTGGTAAGTCTTGCGCCTTGGCTGCACCAAGAATCATGCGCCCGATACCAGGGATCGAGAAGATAAGCTCAACCGCGACTGCGCCACCAGTTAAGCCAATCACGATCATCGCGATTTGCGGGATCAGACTGCTCAGCGCTCTTTTCAGCGCAAAGCGAATAATTTGATTGGAATGAACGTTGGCACTGAGCCAAGTGATCACCCAAGGTTCATTGAGAACGCGTTGTAAACAGTCTCTGAGTAGACGACTAAACAAGCCACTTGCAGGCAGTGCGAGCGCTAAACTCGGTAGCCAGATATCTTGCCAACCTTGCCAACCATACGGTGGTAGCCAACCTAACCAGATAGAGAACACCAATATTAATACCGAGGCCACTACGTACTCTGGCAACGATATTAATACCGTACTTAAACTGCTGTAGCTCTGCCCCAGCTTGCCCTTCTTCCAACTGCGTAAGGTGGCAAGCAGGCCTGCACCACACAGTACGAAAGTCATCACCAGTGCGCTAGACATCAAAAACAGAGATGTAGACGCTGTTTTTTGAATACCTAGTGCAACCGAAGAACCATCAATCCATGATTCACCTAGATCACCTGAAAAAGCACTTCCTACCCAGTCGAGCAGGCGCTCAATAGCTGAACGGTCAAGCTGAAGATCAGCGCGTACCGCCGCTAAAGCTTCAGGCGTAAGCAGGTGTTGTTGCCCCGCCCTAGCCCGCAGAATAGATTGGCTTGGATCGATGCCTGCAATGTCAGGCATCAAACCAACAAGAATCACCACCACAATCAGTGAGGCGATTCTTGATAGCCAAGGCGTCAAGATAAATAGAGTTCGACGCAGAGTCTCAGCAGATAACATTTATTTAGTTAGCCTGTGTTGCCGGGTTAACTTGTGTCGCTTTTTTGACCTGTGTAGTTTGGTCAACCAAGCGACGTTCACTTGGGTCACGAACGACATTGCTTACACGCTCACTTTCACCTTGAATCACACGTTCGTGAAGCAGCGGGATAGCCGCGAAATCGTTAAGGATTTTTTGTTCAGCTTCGATGATCGCTTGGTGACGCAGCGCACCTAGCGGTTGTAGGTCAGCGTGATTCAGTGCTTTATCTACCTCTTGAGAACAGAACTGGCCAAGGTTGAATGAACCCTTACAACCAAAGTCGCTCATCATGTAAGCCACTGGGTCACCCGAATCTAGAACCGTTGCACGAGAAAGGATAAACGCGTCGAACTTACCAGATAGCGCATCGTTCTCGATCTGAGCATATTCACGAATATCCAGCTCAACCTTGAAACCAGCCGCTTCAAGTTGTTGCTTCAGTAGCGCTGCCACTTCTGGAAGCTCTGCACGGTCGGTAAAGGTACCAATAACAATGCTTTCGCCGTTCGCTTTTAGCGTTTTGTCAACTGCCTGACCTTCAGGTCGAATTGGTTCAGCCCAAGCAAGTGCAGGACCTAATAGGCCTTGCGCGATATCCGCGTGGTTTTCATAAACAGTATTCACGATCTGCTCACGGTCTACTGCAGCTGCCGCTACCTTACGCAGTTCAATATCGCTAAATACGCCTGACTTGTTGTTCAGGTAAAGCGTATTAGTACGAGGCATTGCCACTTCGTAAAGTAGGTTCGGATCAATGGTCGCGATTTGTGAAACGGGTACCGCTTCAACGACGTCAGCCGTGCCGGTTCTCAGTGCTGCAGCACGAGCAAAACCATTAGGAACGTATTCTGCAATTACAGATTCTACTTGCGCTTTTTCGCCCCAGTAGCCGTCAAAACGTTTCAGTTTCGCGCTGGTTGTGCCGTTGATTTCAGTCAGCTCAAACGGGCCAGTACCTGCGCCAATTGGACTAACACGACCATCTTCTTGATAAGCACTTGCTGCTAGGATCGCTAATTGAGGGCTTGATAAACGGCTTGGTAGAAGAGGGTCATCAAAGCTGGTTTTAATCTCTACACGGTAGTTGTCCATCGCTTTCACTTCTAGCTCTACTCCATCTAGGATGCGCGGCTTAGGTGCTGCTTCAAGCGCTTTTTGTAGAGAGTTCACTACAGAGTTTGCCGTTAATGTCGAACCGTCATGGAATTTAACGCCTTGGCGAATCGTGAACTGCCAAGTCAGAGGATCAAGATGTTTCCAATCCGTTGCTAGCATAGGTTCTGCTTCTGAGGTTGGGCTCAGGTTAACCAGAGTTTCTGCTGTGCTCCAACGAGATAACTTAAAAGCGTCATCAGAAAGTGGCGATAAACCCGTTCTTGGTGGTTGCATCATCGCAACTCGAATTTCAGATTTTACTGCGGCATCGCTAGACCCTGGTTGAGAGTCAAAACAGCCCGTCAAAGGCAGAGCCAACGCAAGCGTGCAAGCCAGTTTGATTAAATTAAAACGCATAATTATTTTTTCTCTGTAGCTGTATTTTTTTAATAAATAAGGTTGTGTTTAACAAGTAGATTTCGAAAGAGGCTGAGACTCGATCAGCATCTGAGTCGCAGGATGAGCAGGTTTACTCATCACTTGATCGGTCGGTCCGTGCTCCACCATTTCACCATGGTCGAGTACCAGTATTTCTTCACAAAGGGCTTTTGCGGCACCTAAATCGTGAGTAACCAAAATAAGGCGCATATCGCGCTTCTTTTTTAATGAATTAACCAAGTCCAACAACCTTTGGCGATTCACTGGGTCAAGGCTGGCAGTAGGTTCATCGGCCACCAGCACTGCGGGTCTAACGACAAGAGCCCGAGCAATAGCCACACGTTGAGCTTGACCTGTAGAAAGCTGATTAGGTTTCAGTAAGAGCAAACTGGCAGGCAATCCAACGTCTGAAAGCGCCTCTTCAATGATGGCTTCATGATTACCCGAAACATCTAAGTTACTTAGAGGTTCGGCTAAGATCTGTCGAACGGTATAGTAAGGGTTGAGGCTAGTGTGGGGCTCTTGAGGCACCAATTGAATCAAGCGACACACCGTTGCTTGCGCTTTGCTATCGCGAATTGGGAGCGAATAACCGAACAAGTTTATTTGACCAACGGTTGGCGCTTTAAGGCCAAATAGCAGTTCAATTAACGTTGATTTACCGGCACCAGAACGCCCAACAATTGCTAGGCTTTTGTCTTCAACATTAAGGTCTATGTTCTGTAGCGCTTTGAACGCTTTACCACCCAACCAACTTGGCACGGAGTAGTAGTGAACACTCACATTGTCGAACGTAATCTCTGTCGATGCTTGTGTTTCTGAATCAGTCACTGGCATTAATGACGAGGCTTCTGAGTTTAGTGGTAAGGTCGAGCTCATTCGATTAAGTCTCTCAATGAACAGCAGAAAGCGTGAGAGCTCGATTCAAGTGCATGTTTCGGAGCACCGTAAGCCACCACACCGCCATCATCGATGACCAACAACTTGTCACACGCCAACGCGCTATGCAGGTCATGGGTGATGAGTAAACCACCAATTTGACGCTGTTTAACATTGTGTCGAATCAGCTTAAGTATCTCTTGCTCTGTCACGGGATCTAACGCACTGGTTGGTTCATCGGCGATGATAATATCGGCGTTACTCAGCAAGCCAATCGCAATACAAACACGTTGGCGTTGCCCGCCCGAAATTTGGCTCGGGTATAACGGCAAGATAGTTTCAGGATTAGGGAAACCAAGTTGTACTAGCAATTCGGTGAGTTTGATTTTGTCTTGTGATTTGGGCTTAGTGCGAGTCCCCGTCAATGCCAAACTAAGTTGACCTTCGATTGAAACCAGAGGATTTAATGCTTGAAGGGCATCTTGGAAGATAACCGCAGGTCGTTGTGCTGCGGTTCTTTGCAGCATAGGCAAACCACATACCGCTTCACCAGACAGAGAAATATGACCTTCAACCTCGACCGTTTCTGGCAGAAAACCCGCAATCGCACGTGAAAGCATCGACTTACCAATGCCTGACGGTCCCATGATCGCCAACAGTTCACCTCGATAAACATCGAAGTGGATATCTTGGAAAAGGGTTCTCGAAGAGGTTTTGATCGTTAGGTGGTCAACAGACAAAAGTGGGGTGTTCACGCAGATAATCACATATAGATGTTATAACATAACAACTCTATCATTTAGCCGACATGATGAAAAGAGAACATTGAACTGCATCGCACTTTATTTGCTGTTTGATTGACCAATTTTCATTAGGGCGTGTTGACCCTTCGAGGTGATTTTTACCGATACAAAAAAGCACTCACTAAATTTATCGTGTAAAAATAGTAAAGCGCTTTCATAAAATATTACAGGTGGTGATTAGGTTACTTAGTTAATGGCACCATGAGCGGTATCTTCGACTGGGTAACACTTCTGCTTAACTTGTGCGATGAACGGATACAGGAACGCAATACGCCCAAGATAGAACAGAGTAAACGCCAACCACAAACCATGATTACCCCAAATATCGACGGTGAATGCCTGTACCGCTAAAAATACCAACAAAGTCGCGATGCTTGAGTCTCTAACCGGACGTGTGGTTCCCGTTCCGGTAAAAATGCCATAAACCGTTAAGCCAAAGCCAGCCACTAGCGGGAACACAATTAACCACGGAGCCATCTCTTGGTACAGCGTGACCAGCGCTGGAATATCGGTAAACAAGAAAACAATCATATCTTTAAAAATCAAAGTTAAAAGCGTCAGCGCGGCAATGAAACCTGACGTCCATTGGAAGTTAAGCCTTAAAACACGATCAAGCATTGAAGGGTTCTTCTGTCCTACCGCCTTACCTGCAAACACACTCGATGCGTTGGCAATACCATCAAACATATAGCTGACAATGAAGGTCACCTGCATCAAGATCGCGTTAGCCGCTAGAACATCGGTACCCAGTTTAGAGCCAGTACGCGCCATCATGTTGAAGAACACCAAGATACAAATGGTGCGAAGCAATAGATCGGTATTCGAAGAGATGATTGTCGATAGGTCTTTCTTGGTCATCTTCGAGCCTTGCAAGAACTCAGAGATCGAAATATTGCTGGTCTTCATCACCAAGGTCACACCAATCGCAAAGGTGGTAACTTGTGCAATCAAACTTGCGTAAGCCACACCTGCGACACCCAAATCGAAATAAAGTACAAACACCGCATCCAAGACAATGTTCAACACATTACCAAACACTTGTGTATAAAGAACGTCTTTGGCTTTCGCCTGTCCCATTAACCAACCAATAATGGTGTAGTTAAGCAACACGAAAGGCGCGCCATAAATCAAAATACTGAAGTAGATATGCGCGTGCTCGGCTACATTGGCTTCAGGCTCTATCACCCACATTGCGCCTTGCCAGATGAGTGGTTGTATCAAGATAAAGATCAAACCCACTAAACCAGACAGCACAAACGGACGCATCAAGCTACCCGCCAAATCAGTGCGGTTTCCCTTACCCAGTGCCATCGCACTTTGGCCCGTGGTACTGACACGGAAAAAACCAAACAACCAATACATGGTGTTCATAATGATGGTGCCGATCGCTACGCCACCAATCAATTCAGCAATACCAAGTTGGCCAATAACAGCGGTATCCACAGCACCTAACAGAGGTTGTGTCACCGTTGAGATGATGAAAGGGAAAGCGATTTTCAGATAATCTTTGTGGGTAATGGTCATATTCTATCGAGTGATATTAAGAACTATTTGCAATTAGAACGAAATGCTATCGTTTAATCCGTACGTTGTCATCATTTACTTAGAGTAGATTATCAACAAAGCATCTTTATCTTAGGCCAACTGCATAAAATCGTTAGCTGCTATTGGTTGTGCTAATTTGTCTCAACAAAAGATCAAAGTCTGGTTCAACAAAACAGCACAACCATCGATTAGTAAAAGCTCACGGGAAGGTAGAAATCGAGTTCGAACACTTCATCGGTGTTGAGAAAATGATTCTGATGATAATGCACATACGCGGGAGTCGAGCGCTGTTTGAAACCAGATGTGGGTAGCCACTTTTCTAACACCATACTGATCTGTGGTAGCAGTTCTCCATAGCGGCCATTTAGTCGAAACACAGCGTGTAAGCCGCCCGGAATCACCATCTGATTAACTACGCTACGATACTTAATCGGCTCATCAATCGCGATACACGCCACATAGCGGCACTGATCCATCTCAACCCAAGCAGGGTTTGAGTGATGCAAACCAAATTGGCTCGAGAAATCACGCTGTTCCGAATTCGCCCACGCTTTCAATATCAACCACGCATTGCGAATGGATCGATTATATCCCGTATGTCGAACATAGGCCGCCATCCGTTCAGGCACTTCAATAATCTTAGGTTCAGGTAACACTCGCTGCGCAACATTCAAATAGCCCGCCGCCACTTCGGGATCTTTTAAATAGGGTTTTTCTGCTACTTGTAAATCGTGTTTACGCCACTCGCCCGGAGACATATTAAAGGTCGCTTTAAATGCTCGACTAAACGAAGACACCGAGCTAAAGCCACATTTATGGGCGATCTCAACCACAGACGAACTGGTATCAAACATCAATTGGTTGGCTGCATACTCCATTCGAGTTCGTCGGATGTATTGATGCAACGATTCCCCGACCACACTTTTGAAGGTGCGATGAAAGTGCTGTTCTGAATAGGCCGCTATCTCAGATAACTCTTTGGCAGACAAAGGCTGACTGATGTCTTGGTGAATATGGAACAGGACATCATTGATTCGCGATATGTGTTGACGTGACATCGTTTAAATAGCATAAATGGACATGTTTAAGAGCATAAACGGACACGCTAGTTTTTACAATTGCCGTGTAATATCAAGCGATAGAATAAAAACGATAAACGACGAGACACAACACATGGAAATCGCACAGTCATTACAACAGATTCAATCTTCATACATTCGAGAGATCCTCGCAGCCGCAAGTGATCCAAATGTCATCTCATTGGCCGGCGGTTTACCGGACGAGAAAACATTCCCAATCGATTTAATGAAGCCAACGCTAGAAAACCTAGCGAACATGCCTGAAGTTTTCCAATACGGCTCTACTGCCGGTTACGGCCCGTTGCTTGACCACCTAACACAAAGCTACCAATTGCCAGAGTCACACACGGCCATGATCTGTACAGGTTCTCAGCAAGGTTTGGATTTGATTGCGCGTGCGTATGTTGACCCGGGTGATGTGGTTGTGATGGAAGCGCCAAGCTACCTAGGTGCGATGCAGGTGTTTGGCCTAGTTCAAGCAAACATCGCTACCGTGTCTCAAACTGAATTTGGCCCGAACCTAGATGAACTGGAAACATGCTTTGCCGAGCAAGCGCCAAAAATGTTCTATGCCGTGCCTGATTTCCACAACCCAACCGGTGTGTGCTGGGCAACAGAAACTCGTCAAAAAGTGGCTGAGTTGTGTATCAAATACAACGTAGCCTTCATTGAAGATGCACCATACCGTGAGCTACGTTTCACTGGTACGGAACTGCCATTGGTTTCTTCGTTCTGCCCTGATAACTCTATCGTTCTTCGTTCATTCTCTAAGATTGCATCGCCAGGCCTACGTATTGGCGCGGTAACAGGCAAACGCAGCTACCTTGAGCCACTGATCAAAGTGAAGCAAGGCGCTGACTTGCACTCAAGTGTACCCATGCAAGCGCTGCTTGTTGGCCTTCTAAAACATGAAGACTTTGGCGTGCATATGGAAAACATTCGCACACTGTACAAGTCTCGTTATGAAGTGTTGTTTTCAGAGCTAGAAAAACAACTGCCTGCAGATTGCGTGTTAAAAGCCGTCGATGGCGGGATGTTCATTTGGGTAGAAATCCCAGAGTGCGATACCTTCGAATTAGCTAAGACTTTGCTATCGAATGGTGTGGCGGTTGTACCAAGCCCAGTATTTTATCCAAAGGCCGATGAAGCAAAAGCCGCACTGCGCTTAAACTTCACTAACGCCAACCCAGAAGAATTAACAGAAGCGGTGAAACGCTTAGCGGAAGTACTTAACCAAGCGTAATCGCTGATTAAGTCAGACAGATTCAATACCAAGGCCCTGATGTATTTTTACAGCAGGGCCTTTTTGGTTTGGGAATACGTGTTGTAATTCGAACCAGATAAAACGGTTTCATTGCATTTCTTAGTCCAAAAGCCACACTAATAACAATGCTAAATAGCCCTACTTTTGGTTGGTTTTTGTCCTTCCTTGGCTTGGTTATACTGCGGCGGATTTTAATAAGCCAATATGGGCAAACCTGAGTAAATCAAACTCAGTATGTATCATAAAAGGCAACCGCTCTGGATTTACGTTCCAGCTCGCAGAAAGGAAAAACCATGTCTCAATATGTTGTATGTGCTCTGTATAAATTCGTAGCACTTGATGATTACCAAGAAATTCGCCAGCCACTCACTGACGTGTTAGAAGCCAACCAAATCCGCGGTACTTTGCTACTTGCGAGTGAAGGTATCAACGGCACCGTTGCAGGTAAGCGCGAATCTATCGACGCTCTTCTTCAATGGTTCAAACAAGATTCTCGTTTGGCTGATGTTGTTTACAAAGAGTCGTTCAACGAAGAACAACCATTCAACCGCACCAAGGTTAAGCTTAAGAAAGAGATCGTAACCATGGGCATTGAGGGCATCGACCCACGCCATGTTGTTGGCACTTACGTGAAACCAAACGAGTGGAACGCATTGATCTCTGATCCTGATGTGATTCTGGTTGATACTCGTAACGACTACGAAGTGGACATCGGCACCTTCAAAAATGCCGTAAACCCAAACACAGAAACCTTCCGTGAGTTCCCTCAGTACGTTGAAGACAACCTTGATCCTAAGAAACACAAGAAAGTCGCGATGTTCTGTACTGGCGGTATTCGTTGCGAAAAATCAACAGCCTACATGAAAGAGCAAGGCTTTGATGAGGTTTACCACCTTGAAGGCGGCATTCTTAAGTACCTAGAGGAAGTACCAGAAGAAGAGAGCATGTGGGAAGGCGACTGCTACGTATTTGATGGTCGTGTTGCAGTAAACCACCAGCTAGAAAAGAGCGGTTACGATGTGTGTAACGCGTGTCGCCTGCCAATCACTGACGAAGACAAAGCCTCTAAACACTTCGAGAAAGGCGTAAGCTGCCCTAAGTGTATTGATAAGCACAGCGACGAGCAGAAAGCCCGTTTCCGTGAACGTGAAAAGCAAGTTCAACTGTCGAATGCTCGTGGCGAAACCCACGTAGGCGGCGAAGCTGCTCACCTTATCGAGCAACGCAAAAAAGAGAAGCTTGCACACAAAGAGCAGCAACGCTCTGGTAAGAAAGCAAAGTAAACTTTCTGCTTTAAACTCTTATAGTTCTAAACATATAACTATAAATAGTTAGCTATATACATACAAAATGGCGCAAGTTCGAGGATAATCCTACGAGTTTACGCCCTTTTTTGATCGCTTTACGGCTTTGTGTTTTGAACCACATTTCTTTCGAAAAATTACTTCTATACTGTTAATAATTCGACTAGAGAGGAAGTGCCAATGCTCAATGAAAACCATGCCTTTATCTTAGATTTCCCAGATCTTAAATTAGACATTGTTCAGCTCAACCACGACGACGAAAAATTCAAAGCAGACATGCAGAAATACCACCAACTCGACTACGACATCCGTCAGCTAGAAATCTCTGGCAGCCCTATCGATGACGACAGCATGCACAACCTCAAAGTAGAACGCATGGAGCTCAAAGACTCGCTACACAAACAGCTCACGCGCCATCACGCGCTTAAGATCGTATAGAAAAATCAATCCAAGACTTTATTCTTAGCCATGCATCACGCATGGCTTTTTGGTTTCATCACTTCGCAAATCTAAGCTAATTCGGCTTCTTCAATTATGTTACTGTTTGCTTATTCAAAGGCGTTTGATAAGGAAGCGGTAAAAGTGGCAATGAAAGAAGAGAACATACAACTCCAACTCGCTTCAAATTCTGAATTCGATGAACTGTTTGCGTGTGTTAAACAAGGTATCTTCATACACGTAGATGACGTTTTCGGCTGGGATGACAACTTCCAACGCCTACGACTTTTAAACGAATACCATCCATCTTGGTTTCATTGGGTATATCGCGAAAATGAGAGAGTAGGACTCGTCTGCTTTAAGCCTTATGACAACGCATACCATATTCATCTGCTGATCATTTTCCCTCAATACCAAGGCCGTTCGCTTGGCAAGCAAGTCATGACTCTCATACATAAAAAAGCTATGGCAGAGCAACTTAGTCAAGTCACTCTATCGAGTTTTAAAAGTAATGCTCGTGCTATTAACTTTTATCAATCGCTTGGCTATCACGTTGTTGATGAAGGAGATGATGATTTTGTGGGGATGGAGCTCAATCTATACCACAAACACCATCTCTAATTAAACGCCCTAACCACTCGCCCATTACTGCTCAGTACATAATGACCAATATAGGCAGGGATAAATACCGATTGCCCTTTGGTGAGTGTCAGGTGTTCACCTTTCTGACTCATTAACGTTAAATCATCATCTATCGCCATTAAAATTTCAGCACCGCTTGTGATGACTTCTTCTTGCTTTGGGCGATGAAAAATATTGAAATCAAAGTCACTAACTGGGATATCATAGCGATCACATTGACCTAACTTTGAAGGTGCTAACAACAAGCGTTCGAACGGGATTGGTGTAAACTCTGTGCAGGCAACCAACTCAGCGACATCAATGTGTTTTGGCGTTAAGCCAGCTCGCAGCACATTGTCTGAATTGGCCATAATCTCGAGCCCAGTCCCCTTGATGTATGCGTGCGGAGTGTTTGCATTCAAATACATCGCTTCACCCGGCCGTAGTGTGATCAAGTTAAGCAGCAGAACGCAAAACAAACCGATATCATTCGGGTACTGGTGGCTAAGCTCAGTAACCAAAGCAAACTCAGATTGACCTTGGTGAGCGGCTGCGTAAGCCAGAAGTTGCTCTAATGCTCGGTGTTTACGTTGGTCGTCCAGAGTTAATAAATCACGGAAAAACGCCTCTAAACCTAGAGAATCAAGGTGGTTGCCAAACTCTTCAACTAAACCAGCCAGCTCGCTCGCATTCAACTTTCTGAACAACCCTAATATTTCATCGAATTCTCGAAAGCCATTCATTGCTTGATATTCAGTGATCGCGTAAACCAATTCAGGTTTGTGGTTAGAGTCTTTGTAATTACGATGCCCTGCGGTCAGAGGAATGCTTGCCTGTTCCTCTCTCGCAAAGCCAATTTCAGCTTGGCGCTTGTTTGGGTGAACCTGCACAGACAACGCTTTTTCTGCAGCCAAGATCTTAAACAAGAACGGCAGCTCACCAAACTCCTGCGCAATATCGCTTGATAGATAGGCCGGTTTATTGTTGTTAATCAGCTCAGAGAGGGGCACCAAGTGCTGGTCCAACTTGACCATTGAGCAACCTTTTGGATGCGCTCCCATCCAAACTTCCGCTTGCGGCTCTTGTGACTCATTCTTAAAGCCAAACAGCTCACGTATCGAAGAAATGCTCCCCCATGCATAATTTTGGATGGTGTTTTCCATTGGGAAAAATGAGTGTTCTGAGAAGTGGCTGAGTGACATGGCGTTTTCCATAGTGAGGCCTTTGAACATAATTCAGAGAGCTGATTTCTAATAACGTAAATAATTAGAAAGACTACAGAGAGCAGCTAGGACCCACATGAGATGAGGTCTTAGACGCAATAGGAAAAATTCTTAGAAACAGGTGAGACCGATGAAAAGCGTGAAAATAGTCACATTTGAATATCACGAGTAGAAAGCGCTGAGAATAAGATAGCGGCTTGTATCGCACTGATTACAGCAGCGATACAAGCATCTGAATACAAACACTAGTGACTATCTTGTTATCGTTCCTTAAAAACCAGAGCGAGCTTCTGCACTTTTCTGAGGTGATTGAGCTTGTAGGAAAGGCAGTAACAGCAAGCCAATAACGGCCGCACAAGTAGAGATGGTAATGAAGAACCCACTCCAGCCGTAAGCTTCTAGAACGAGCGCTAATGGGTAACCAGAAAGTGCTGCTCCCATATAAGCAAACAAGCCAACAAAACCTGTCGCCGCCCCGGCAGAGTCTTTATGTGAACATTCCGCCGCCGCCATGCCAATAAGCATTTGAGGGCCAAAAACAAAAAAGCCAACGCAGAATAGCCCAGCCGCTTGAAACACAAAGTTGGTTAAAGGCATAAGCCATAAAGCCGAAACCGAAAGGAAGATGCCAATCGCAAACAAGATGTTCATTGGACCGCGGTTGCCACCAAACAACCTATCCGATCCCCACCCAGCAACAAGTGAACCAACAAAACCTCCTATCTCGAACAGAGACAAGGCAGCGTTGGCGTTGATCAAACTGTAATCGTGTTCTTCGGTGAGGTATAAATTGCCCCAGTCGTTAACTGCCGTTCTTACGATGTAAACCAACACATAACTAAAGGCGAGCAACCAAATGTACTTATTGCTGAACACATAGGTTTTCAGGATCTCTCGATAGCTTAACCCTTGCCCATGGCTCTCTTGCGCTAATTCCAGGTGATCACTGCGCCACTTCCCTACCGTCGGAAGTCCCATGGTGGTGGGCTTGTCACGTAAGCGCCAGCAGACAATAAGACCGATAAAAACACCAATCACACCCGGCCAGATAAACCCAGCTCGCCAACTGAACTGCAGCGTTAGATAACCCACAAGAATAGGGATAAGCGCTCCACCCACGTTGTGCGCTGTATTCCAGATTGCCCAGCGAAAGCCTCTTTCGGAGCGAGAATACCAAGTCGTCAATAACTTGGAACACGATGGCCAGCCCCAACCTTGGAACCATGCATTCAGTACCCATAGCGAGATAAAAGCCGCTAACGAACTCGAAAAGCCAAACGCGATGTTTATCAGACCAGTCGCGATTAGGCCAAGCCCCATGAAGTAACGAGGGTTCGACCGATCCGATATCGTGCCTGAGATAAATTTCGATAAGCCATAAGAAAGATAAAAGAGCGTGCCAATTAAGCCGATATCGCCTTTGTCCAAACCTAGATCGGTGATCATTGCAGGCGCGGCGTAATTAAAGGTTTTACGAGTGAAGTAAAAACCCGCATAGCCGACATACATTCCTATCATGATGTGAAGGCGCCAATAGCGATAACTCTGATTGACCTCATCATCAGTTAGAGCATCACTCTCTGACGTTGTTGAGCGCAGAAATCCAAACATATTCGTTCTCACACTTTAGGTAATGTAACGCTGATATTGGTACCCGAAGACGAGCCATTAGCGTTGATTGTCATCTTGCCGCCGAGCGCCTGAACACGCTCTTGCATACCACGAACACCCATTCCTTTGAGAAGATCTTGCGCTGTAAAACCAATGCCATTATCTGTGATCTGAAGGTAAGCCTGGTCACCTAAAATCAGTTCAATTCTGATCTCGCTCGCGTTGGCGTATTTAGAGGCATTATTTAGAGACTCTTGGCACAGCCTGAAGATAGTGACCTTAAGCGTGTCACTCAAACACGAGTAATCTCCTTGCCAATTTAACTGGATATCAACGCCGTGATCCGAAAACTCCATCTCTCGAATAAGCTGTTCCACGGAATCTTTTAAGTCCAGATCGTCCAACATCTTAGGTCTTAGTTTTGTAAGCAGACGTTTGGTGGTGTCATAAACATTCAAAGATAATGATTCAATGGTACCCGCACAGCGAACGCTCATCTCAGCCGCGTCGACACGTTTAATAATGCTTGCCTGAGTACGAATTGCCGTGATGTTTTGGCCGATTTCATCATGCAGTTCACGCGCAATATCACGACGAACCGACTCTTCAGCGGTAACTAACTGACGTGAAAGATTTTGATTTCTGGAAAGCTCACTGCGTAATTTGGAGTTGAGATCTTTCTGCTTTTGAACCGCTAAACCAAGCAGTATACCTGTGATGGTTTGAGCAGATAGAGACAAGAGTAAGTCGGTAATTTCGAGTTTGGATGTTCCGCTGTGGGCTGCAATCAACGCGACACTATTTAACATTGTTGCAAGCAGAGCACCTTGCCATCCATAACGAACGGCGAGCAAGATAATAGGGATCGCCATACAGAACGGGGCAAAGCGCCTTAGCTCATCAGGCAAACTGGTTTGTATCAAAATACTGGCGACCAACAACACGCTATATAAAGCAATATGACGGATTTTGAACTCAACGACATTATTGATTAAGTAAGAGCTCAATGGTGCCCACTTGTTTTGGAATAGATAGTTCCAGACCAGATAACACATCGGCACCAGCATCAGTCCGCCAGTAATACTCACCAACCACACCATGTAAACAGCAGAAACATGAGAACCCACCACGGCAACGTTAATAAATGCTGTGACCATGATTAAGCTCGCCATCACTAACAAGTGACGATTCTGGTCACCAGAATAATAACGCTTGGCAATTAGCGTGGCAGGAATACTCAATCCACTGGCGATGAGTATCGTCAGCCATTGGGGTTCATCAAGCAGCAGAGCTAAAGCGATCGCAAGTCCCCACTCTGCAATATAGATGGCAGGCCAATAGTGGGTACGAGTGTGCAGCGTCATTCCCAGTCGAAGTGAAAACGGGAAAAGCAGAATGGCTAACTCAGGGTCATTAATGAAATAGAAGGCAATAACCCATAAACAGAACCATGCACAGCCAGCCATAAAAACCCCACACAGGGAGGTGGCTAGGTAAGAACGCATTAGTACTGGTCTTGTGTAAACAGTTTCGCTAACTCGACATTATTCTTAACATTGAGTTTGTCCATCGCATTGGCACGGTGTACATGCACCGTTTTATGGCTAACCCCTAGCTCTACGGCAATAGATTTTACATCGAGCCCTGTCGCCAATAACTGACACACTTCGCTTTCTCTGCGGGTGAGCTGATTTAAAGAGGCTTTATTCTTCATGGGCGTCGCAAGCTTTATGGCGATATCGGGCGTGAGATAACAGCCACCATTTGCGCTCGTGTGTACGGCTTGAATTAACTCATCAGGGCTACAGCGCTTGCTGAGATAACCTTTGGCTCCTAACTCTAATGACTTCTCAACCATCGCCGGAGAGTCATGAACGCTCAACATGATGCTGGCAATGCCAGATGGAATCTCTTCCAATAAGCTCAGGCCACTTTCATCTTGCATTGAGATATCCAAGATCACGACATCAGGGTGACAGCTTGGCAATCCTAGGCGCGCTTCTGCCGCAGAGTTGAATTCACCCACGACCGTAATATCAGCTTCAAGACTGAGTAATTGAGCAAAGCCAGATCGAACAATGACGTGGTCATCAACAAGCGCAACATTAATCATGATATTAACCAAAATTAAGAGTAAGAAAGAAAAATAGCCCCAACAGGAGCTATCTAAAATTAAGTTTATTGATAGAGATGATACTGAATCGAACTAACGATTGGTATGATCTCACGTGCTTTAAACCAATAAAGCACATGAGACTCGCTACGCGCTTTGAGACGCTAAGTGCATTTTCTTAGCGTGGCGAATCTTCTTCTCTTCCGCAACCGCAACGAATAGCAGCAACACGATACAAATGGCAGCTGACGTATCAAGCGCTGCGAACGTGCCTTTCCAACCCGTTAAGCCAAAAATAGGTGTGCCGTCTGCAATCATACCTAGGCCAAGTTTGGCAAAGCTGTCACCAATTAAGTAAGCAAATGTACCTTTCACGCCATCCGCAACGCTGATTGCTTTCTTAGGCACGAAACCTACTGCAGCAACACCAATCAGCAACTGAGGACCAAATACTAGGAAACCAAGCACAAACAGTGATGCTAGGTACATGAACTCACTGGTTGCATGCTGGTAGAACTCTAGCGAAACGATAATCAGGCCAAGCGATACACAAGCAACCAAAGCACGGCGTCCGTTCGCAAGGTCTGACAGATAACCCCACATTAACGTACCGACCAGTGCACCAACCTCAAACAGAGTGAAGCCTGAAATCGCGGTTTCTTTTGATAGACCTAGCTCTTGATACGCATAAACGGTAGACCATTGATCGATACCGATACGAACAATGTATAAGAAGATATTCGCGAAGCAGAGCAACCAGATCACTTTGTTTTTCAGGATGTATTCAACAAAGATCTCTTTCTTAGTCATTTGATTTTCTTCAGCAGCCGTATCTTCTTCGCTGACTTCTTCATCAAACAACTCTTCAACCGTACCTAGACCATAGGCTTCTGGAGAGTCATTACCAAAGCGCATACCAATAAAGCCAACCACAATCGCAATGATTGATGGGAACACGAACATACCGATCACGTTGCCATCAAAAAGGTAGTTAGCACCGAACAGAGCAACACCAGCGGCACCTGCGCCACCCACGTTGTGCGACATATTCCAAAGGCCTAAATAAGAACCACGCTTGTTACGAGGCGTCCATTTAGTGATGGTCGAGTAGCTTGAAGGACCGCCGGTACTTTGGAAGAAACCACTCAACGCATAGAAGGCAACCATCAAGAATAAGCTAGCACTGCCACCGCCCATACTGAAGCTGAAGCCCAACATAGCGATACCAGAAAGGACAAGCATGAATGGCAGGAACTGCTTGGTGTTTTTACCATCGGCATAATAGGAAACGACGGTTTTACCGATACCGTAAGTGATAGAGAAACCCAGACCGATAAGACCTAGATCCGTCATCGATAATCCATAAGTAGAAATCATGTCGTTTTGCGCGACATTGAAGTTCTTACGGATCAAATACATGGTTAGATAACCAATGAACACGACGAGGTAAGATTGTAGGAATGGTTTAAACCACATTTTTCTTCTAGTTTCGACCGGAAGATCCAGCGTCGGTTTTCGAACCTGATCTAGGAACTTTAACATTGTGAACTCTCTTATTTTTTGTGAGGTCTGCACGGCATAATTGCGGCCATACATTGTTTGTTAGTTGACCGTGAAATAATAAGGAGTCTAAAAATCGACCGCATGAGAGAGGGTCTTAGAATAACTAGGAAAAATTCTTAGTTCAGAATTGGGAGTCAAGAAAGCGTGAACAGCATCACTTTGTTTACGGTCTGTTATGGATTGATATTACGATAACAAAAGTCACTCATTTCAGGGCTGACGAACCTTGTAAATAAACAGAAACGAGTGGATTACTTCACTAAAAAAACACCAGTATCGGTTCATCACCATAAAACTCCATGGTCATGGTGTGTCCGATACTGGTTCAGCATTCATTCTGATTAAAATAGATTCAATAGGCTTGTTACGTTTCGCGTGAATCGTACTACAGTCGCTTGCCGCTACCGTCTTCCCACATTACTTCACATTCATCTTTGATGGCAGCTTTTAATAATTCAACCAGTGGGAACGCTCGACTACCGATATTAACAGGCGCTTCAACCACCTCTTCTTCATTGTCGTCATCAGTATTTTCATGCTCTACGGACTTGCTCTGCTCTGCTGCAATAGCAGCACGTAGATTATCCAGAGCTTGAGGAACCTCTGAAGCATCCATAGCACCTGGGATGGAGCCGCTATGCCCAAACATCTTGATGAACTGGAGGCCGACTTCACCAAACATCGTGACACTAGCATGAACTTTACAACTAAAGGTAATTAACATAATGAGCCTTTCTTAATTTTGGTCGTTTACAAACTATGTGGAGTAACTCTCTGGAAAGCAAGTAGATAAACATCAAACAACGGTTACAAGTTTGATGCTTAAATCTAATCTTCTAGAGATGACCAGCACCATCGGTGATATACATCACTATTTGGAATTGATTGAACAGCCTTTCATATGAAACCTTGATAGTAGTCACACTAAATAGACATCTAAGCCTCTGCATAGCTTGTTATTTAATCTACTATTAACACCATTATCAAAAACTTTGGCACAGATCACATGAAAAGGCTCGTCGGCAGGCACCTAGAAGAAATGGCGGACATACGATCCACCCGCAAGCAAAAAATTGTTCACTCCTTTTCACTGACTGCCGCTGCGTTATTCATTTTCTACACTTGGGCTTACTTCCAAGGCCAACATTACACGCTGTCGGTTTTCGAACTGTGTTTTGCACTTATCGCTATCTCCAACGCATTTTACGTAAGAAAAGTCATCAATCCTGAGTATTCAGAATTGATCCTGAGCGGTGTTTTACTGGTTCAAGGGGTCATCCTATTTTTGTACAGTCACGCCATTCCTGACCGAATTCTTTGGCTCTACCCTATTCTGGCGGCGGTGATTTTTATCAATGACTTCAGAATTGGAATCATCTTTAGCACCTCATTTTGTTTGTTTATCAGCACCTTGATTACGGCAATGCCCAATAACTTTTCTCTGCCATTTAACAGCACACATCGGTTTATTCTTAGCCTGTTTACTATGAGCTTGGTGTGTCACACATCCGCTTATTACTACACAAAAGCCGTCAGTTATATCCAACGCCTTTATAAAGAAGGCATTGAAGATCTCGCCTACAGAGACCAACTTACCGGATTGGCCAACCGTTGGAGCTTTGAGCGCTGGGCTGTAGAAAAGCTTGCGACAGTGGATAGTGAGCGATCACTTACGGCATTGGTCTTTTTGGATATAGATGACTTTAAAGGCATTAACGACAGCTACGGGCACGATGTGGGAGACAGTGTCTTACAGCATTTTGCCAATCGCTTGAGCAACAACATTCGAACCAGAGACAGAAAAAGCCATGAATACGATTATTCCATCGCGCGCTTTGCTGGAGACGAGTTTGTTCTGATGCTCTACGATGTGCCAACTCGTAAAGATCTAGACGGCATTCTAGATAGGATCTGCGGGCTGTTCGAAAGCGGCTGCCAAACAAACGAGAGAATCAAGGAATTGACGTTAAGTGTTGGGGTTGCTTTGTATCCGCAAGATGCCCAAGAATTACATGAGCTGACGAGATGTGCTGATAAAGCGATGTATGTTGCCAAGCATTCAGGAAAAAACCGATATGCTTATTATCACGACAACCCAGTATCGACCCTGATAGAAGAACTACCAACGAGCCTTGTTAGCTCAGCACCGGATTCATCTGAACTTGAAGATTGCTTTGAAGCGAAGATCGAAGGGAACAATGTTACGCTATTAAAAACGCGCCAACGCTAGCCATTCCTATAACGGAGCGGCGCTGCTAACCTGCAAGGTACATAAGCCAAAGACTCACTAACCCGATCATAATAATCCATATGACTTGACGTGTTCGGTTTGGGTTATTCCCTTTAGGTCGCCTCACCACGGTTTTAAAAGCGGCTTGCTTAGCTGACTGAATAAACGGCGCTTCTATCTCACGTTTTTTCACGCGGCGTTTAACTGCGCTGTTTGCAACCTCTGTAAAGCGCTGGCTTTGCTCCGTTGTAAAGTCGTTATCAAAACCTATCCGACCATGCCTTTCGCCATGTTTTTGCTGAACTGCCATAGCGGCCTCCTTGGCGATATACTCTCTATTGAGTATAGACATAATTTCATATTGTTACCTGTTCAAGATTTTCGAATAAGTCACTCAACGCTGTGCCATCTTCTTTTTAAATCAAATTACATAAACTACAGCTATTCAAGTTTATGAGGGTTTCAAAATGACGAATGTAAGAGCAGTAGATCATGTGATTACAGCACATGCCACCTCAGATGGTGATGGCGTCAAAATCCAACGACTCGCAGGTTTTAATAACGCACGTTTCTCTCCATTTTTAATGATTGATGAACTGAAGTCGGATGAAAGCAAAGACTATGTTGGCGGCTTTCCTCCACATCCTCACCGTGGGATAGAAACGCTCACTTACATGCTCCAAGGTCACTTCCAACACAAAGACCATATGGGGAATGTTGGAGAGCTACGCAGCGGTGGCGCTCAATGGATGGCCGCAGGCCGTGGTGTCATTCACAGCGAAATGCCAATGATGGAAGAAGGTGCGCTGCATGGTTTTCAGATTTGGATAAACCAACCTGCGACACACAAAATGCAGCCAGCTCAGTATCACGATTTCCAAAGTGAAAGCATCGCGGAGCATCAAAGTGAACAAAGTGGTTTGTTAAGAGTGATTGCCGGAGGGTTTGAACTGCACAACCAAACTGACAAGGATTCAGAGGCTTTACGAGCGCAGGGTCCATTACAGAAAACAGGTGTGCCATTAAGCGTTGCGGATTGGCGCTCTCATTCTGGGCAAAAAGTCACGTTAGGGACTAATGTTAATCACAATGCCATGACTTATGTGTACCGAGGCAGTATTAAGATCGGCGACAAAGTCATCAACCAAAGTCAACTTGCCCTGCTCACCAAAGCTGAATTGTTGTCTTTAGAAAGCCTAGAAGATTCAGGTGTACTGATTTTTTCTGGTCAGCCGATTAATGAACCTGTCGTGCACTATGGTCCGTTTGTCATGAACTCGATGGAAGAGATTGAACAGACAATTCAAGACTACAACAACGGTGTGTTTGAGACTTACTGATGTCTTGGCTTTGAGCTTTGAGCTTTGAGCTTTGAAGATTGAAGATTGAAGATTGAAGAGATTTTGCAACGAACAACGATTTGGTCATCCATTTGATGACTACAAAAACAAGTGACACTATCCACTGCCGGTTACTATCACTTATTTAACCACGCTCCTAGAGCGTGGTTTTTTTCTATTAAATCAGAGACAAACGATGCCCTGATTGAACAAATTTAGATCTGATTACAAATACTCACATAGGTAAGCTGTCGCTTCTTTTACCTGTAGGTCGAATGAAGAGTCACCCGCAACGTCAAAAGACTCACCAGATTGGTATGTCGTCCAATCATCATCGCCAACACGCTTTACAATCAAAGCACCTTTAACAACGGTCATCTTTTCTGGAGCCGCAGTACCAAAAGTGTACTCACCAGCCGCCATTACACCAACACTCACATCAGCACCAGACTGGTTAAACGCTAACGACTTAACGCCACCTTCAAAGTATGTGTTTTCTTTAATCATTGTACTTCCTTGTTATCTTCAAATTGCAATTATTGAGCTCACCGAGTAAGCCTATGCGTAAATTTAGGTGATAATTGTTTTAACCAATTCGAGACTTTCCTACAAGAAATAAATACGCATAGCTTAAGCATTTCTGGAGTTCGCTTTCATTGATAGCGTAAATACTGAGGAGCAAGGCTAAAAACCACTAACGCAACCACATTTATTAGAACATTCGATCCTGCTTCTAACTCTTAGAACAATTTTTGCAAACTAAGGTTTTAATTAATAGAATCTAAAACAATATCAGTCGAAAAATGAAGAGATAATGGCAAAAAAGCCGACTAAAAGCAGAGATCTATTTGCCAACTCGTTACTCTACGGCTTCCTATTAGCTGGCTTTATGGTTGCCCTCACCGCCGGCTATTTTGCTTACCAAGCCCACCAGCAATCTGTCAGCCCAAGCAACGTCTATGGCACATGGATAGAGATTGCGGCGCCACCTTACAACACCGACATCCTGACACTTTCAGAAAACGGTGTGATGATGAATCATCGTCTTATCACTACCTCATTCGATTTTGACGGGAAGATCGTCACGATCAACACTGGCTCTGGAACCACCGTTTACACCATCAGTGGTACTTACGATTCGCCTCGCTTAAAGCGATTAGAGCCAAGCGTACCATCTCAGCAATTTATTAAAGAAGGCTACGAGGATACTGCGACTGGTGATACCCATAGTGTCATGCAACAACGACGCGCTTCCTTAGCTGAGCAATTCAAAAGATAACCCTCTTATCCATACTGCCATAAGCATTCGTCTTCAAGTTTACCCGTCGATCGCCCCCGCTCGCTCAACATACTTCACTTTGTGATTCAGCTTCAATCCACAGTATTTTCTTATAGTTTGTCGCACCTTTTCATAACTTCATGTCGTGAATTTTCACTTGTTAGATTTTCCTACTGAAGGATGTTTTATTTTATAAAACATGGACTCAGCCTCTCATTCATTAAGCAACAGAATTGTAACAAGATACAATTTTTTAGTTGTCCATCGAAAACGGATTTATTTTCAGTTATGAAATTAAAACTCCCTCGAATACTGACTGGGAAGCTCCTTCAAAACTGATTGGAGCCGTTTATGGGGCCATTGGGTTCTCGTAATCTTCAAGGAATGAGAGAAATAGTATGATTCGTATAAATACCTGTGCTGCAAGCATTGCTCTAGCGCTATCTGGTACAGCATTAGCTGCTCCAACAGCACCTAGCATCGACATGTACGGTTCCAACAACCTGCAATTTTCTAAAATTGAACTCGCGATGGAAACCACCTCTGGCTACAACCAGATGGTGAAATATCACGACCAAGCGAAGGTCGACGTTAAGTTCAACCAATGGAGCGGAACGTCAGGAAACACGTACAACATCTACTTTGATGGCGTTAAAGTGGCCACCGGCCCAATCACTGGCAGCCAAACCACAGCTTCATTCGAATATGGCCAAGGCGGCTTATTTGAGATGGAAATCGAAGCGTGTGATGAAACAGGTTGTAGCAAGAGCGCACCTGCTCAAATCACGATCGCTGATACCGATGGCTCACACTTAGCGCCACTTGCGATGAATGTGGATCCGAAC